>CAIQWF010000239.1 GCA_903875455.1 uncultured Pseudomonadota bacterium | reverse complement strand
GGTCATAATGCTACTTTAGGGTCTGCTTGTTGTTCCCGAAAGTTTGCTTTATTTGGTCGATTTGTGCAACAAAGCCCTCTAAAACTCTAAACGTGTTTATAAGTTAGAAGCCCAACATCCTTGTGAGCTTCTTGAAGGTCAAATTAGCTATAAACCGGAAACCGTTTGCACAACGCCGCCACTTTCTCGCGCACTGCCGCCAACACTGTTTCATCTTCCATATTTTCCATCACATCACACATCAAGTGCCCAATCTCGGTCACTTCTGCTTCTTTAAAACCGCGCGTAGTCGGTGCAGGCGTTCCTACCCGAATTCCGCTAGTCACAAACGGCGACTGCGGATCATTCGGCACCGCGTTTTTATTCACGGTGATGTGTGCCTTGCCTAACGCGGCATCCGCAGCTTTGCCGGTAATGCCTTTGGAAATCAGCGATACCAGCATCAAATGATTGTCGGTGCCGCCGGACACCACATCAAAGCCGCGCTCAATAAATACCTTGGCCATGGCTTTAGCATTTTTCAATACTTGTTCCTGATAACTGCGAAATTCCGGCTGCATCGCTTCTTTAAAAGCCACCGCTTTTGCCGCAATGATATGCACCGAAGGGCCGCCCTGAATCCCAGGGAAAATGTTGGAGTCAATTTTTTTCGCAAGTTCGGCATTGTTGGTCAAAATCAAGCCGCCGCGCGGGCCGCGCAGAGATTTATGCGTGGTACTGGTGACAACATCGGCAACCGGCACAGGATTCGGATACACGCCTGCCGCCACCAAACCTGCAACATGCGCCATGTCTACCAGCAGATACGCGCCAACTTTATCGGCAATATCCCGGAAACGCTGCCAGTCCCAAATCCGTGAATAGGCAGAAAAACCGGCCACAAGCACTTTCGGCTTATGTTCCAGTGCCAATGCTTCAACTTGTGCGTAGTCAATTTCCCCGGTTTCTGGATGCAAACCGTATTGCACTGCGTTATACATTTTGCCGGAAAAGTTGGGTTTTGCACCGTGGGTTAAATGGCCTCCGCTGGCCAGACTCAAGCCTAAAATTGTATCGCCCGGTTGAATCATGGCCATAAATACCGCCATGTTGGCCTGTGAGCCAGAGTGCGCCTGCACATTGGCAAATTCTGCACCGAACAAGGCTTTGGCGCGGTCAATCGCCAATTGCTCCACGATGTCGGCATTTTCACAGCCGCCGTAATAGCGTTTTCCGGGATAGCCTTCAGCGTATTTATTGGTAAATTGCGAACCTTGGGCTTCCATCACGCGCGGACTGGTGTAATTTTCTGAGGCAATCAGTTCAATATGGTCTTCCTGACGATTGCGCTCTTCTTCCATCGCTTGAAATAATTCATCATCAAAACCGGCGATGGTCATAGATTTTTTAAACATTTTTTCTCCTGCAAGGGTCTTTGTTTTTTAAGAAAAAGGATGAATCAGCAAAATTTGTAAATCAGCAACATTAGTGCCGGTCGCACCGGTAATAACCAAGTCATCCGAACTTTTTAAGGCTGTGTATGAGTCATTATTATTCAGGCGATTAGTGGGATTAACGTGCGCGTTTCGCATTCGGTTAAGGCTGTCTGCATCAACCATTCCGCCGGCGGCATCGGTCGGGCCGTCGCGACCGTCAGTGCCGCCGCTTAAAAATGTCCAACAGGCTGGCAGTTGATATTTTTTCGCCGCCATTGCAAAAGCTAACGCCATTTCCTGATTGCGTCCACCTTGACCTGAGCCTGTTAAAGTTACAGTTGTTTCACCACCGGCTAATAATGCTGTCGGCGTTTTTAAGCCGTCATCAAGCAACTGTTTAACATGCAGCGCCAGTTTTTCCGCTTCTTCGCGAGCTACTCCGCATAAAGCCCGACTGTATAATCGGCTTTGATAACCTTGCGTTGTTGCCGCCGCGAGAATGGCATTGACGCTGATGGCATTACTGCCGACCAGAACTTGGGTACTGCGTTTGAAAATCGCATCACCGGATTTGGGCGTTTCTTTTAACCGACCGGCACAGCCTTGTTCTAAAACCTGTTGTACGCTGGCGGGAACTTTATCCCAAATTTGATAACGGTTTAAAACAGCAATGGCATCGGTGTAGCTGGTATCGTCCGGCACCGTTGCGCCGCTGGCAATCGCGCTTAAATCATCATCGAGTACGTCTGATAAAATCAGGGCGTGAACATCGGCTGGATAAGCCAACCGGACTAACTGACCGCCTTTTAACTGCGATAAATGTTTGCGCACACAGTTGATTTCCTGAATCGTTGCACCGCAAGCCAGCAACAAATTAGTAGTGGCGATTTTTTCTGCCAGATTAATCGGCGGGGTAGGGGAGGGTAATAATGCTGAACCGCCGCCGGAAATCAGCACCAGCACCAGTTCACCCTGCTCGGCTTTTTTTAGCTGTTCGGCAATCAAGCTGGCAGCGTGCAATCCTGCTGCATCGGGCAAAGGATGGCCCGCACCGATGACTATGAAGCTTTTAAGCTCAATCCGGTTTTCGTAATTGGTCACGATAATACTGTTATCGGCGAGCAGGGCATGGGGGATGATTTCCTGCGCGGCTTTGGCCATGCTACAAGCCGCTTTACCAAATGCAATCAGATGAATTTTTGACCAGCGACCGCTACGGATTTTACTGCTGTCATGCAAATCGAGACTCAATTCCAGATGATGCTCGGCAATATTTATTACCCGTTTGACAGCCAGATAAGGATTAGCCGCATCAATGCCGGCCTGAAAAATTTGCAAGGCATCCTGGCGCAGTTGGTCGATTAACTTTATTTGAGCTGTCATGATGATATTGGCAATTTATTAGCGTTGTACGCAGTCTTCAAAGCCGTAATTGCCGCCTTTGTACGCGCTTTCATAATAAAACTTGTGGAAAGTGTGTTTGCCTTGGCTGTTTTTCTTGAAAGTGGCAATGCCAGTGCCGGCATCGTTGGTATTCGGTTGATTCAGGGCAAAATGGATGGCCATTTTGTCACCGTCTGCGGCTGCTTCGCCGGGGTAAACACCAAAACCTTGCGCTTCCAGCTTGAAATAATACGCGCCATATTGGCCGGTGCTTTGTTCCTGTTTTAAGGTTAGCGTTACTGTACCTTTATATTTGCCTTCTTTGGCGTCTTCGCCGCTGCAATCATAAACACCGCTGTAATCCTGACCGGTAAAAGCCGGTTTGGCTTGCGCGTAGCTGGTTACTATGAGAGCTGCAATAATCCAGATAAGTTTTTTCATGATTTATTCCTGTCGGATGTTAGAGAAGCCTGAAAAAACAGCGTTACGCCATTTCCTTTGCCAGTTTAAATATCAATTCCGCATCAAACACCTGTTTATTATCTTCAAACAATTTGCCAATACAGGCGCGATGCAAAGCCAGTTTCAAAGTACCAAAACCAATCGCTCCCCAGATAATCTTGCCATGCCGTTCCAGACCTTTATCCATGACATCGGTGCCGCCAATCCCGACCGGTGGCGTGGCATTGGCATCTGCCAGCATTTCCAGATGCGGATTGTTTTGCCAATGTTCCGGCTTTAACAACTCTACTCCGGCCGCGCCTGTCGCCAAGACAATATTCGCATCAGCAATGGCCGCTGCCCGTGACTCATAATCAGCCGCTTCAACCGGAGTTAAATCAACCTTAAACCGCTCTTTCATGGCAAAACAGGCTTTTTCGGCGTTAAAAATATGCCGTGAAGTAATTGAAACACTCGCGCCTTCCAGTGCCAGCATGGCTGCGGCGCGTTGACCCACAGGGCCAGTACCAGCTAAAACCACAGCTTTTTTTCCTGCCAGTTTGCCGCTGGTTGCCAGTTTTGCCACCGCCGCTGCCGCCGTGGTATTGCTGCCGTTACTATCCAGCATCACCGACACTTGAAAGCCGGGGAAAAAATGTTTTTGCACAGCGGTAAAAAGATTTTGTCCTGCGGTCATATTGCTGCCACCGACAAAAATGGCAGTATTTTTTTTATCTTTGGGTGCGCGGGTAAAAATTGTGCCTTCCACTAATCCAGCGATATTTTCGGGTGTTAAACCGCCGTAACCTATCACATGATCTGCACCGCCATCGTAAGCAACGACCGTATCAAAAACCGAAGGGTTTGTATCTGTATCGAACTGGAATAACAATTTTTTCATCTAACTGACCTATTCTTTAAAAATAACATTGCTTTTTAAGCGATTTTAAAACCGCGCTATTATAGCGTATAAGCCAGTCCTTGCCTGATTTAATCCGCTGTTGTTCTAACACCGGGAAAGCTTGCCAGAAAGGGATTGATGATTAAAGGCAAATAAGGTAGTTTAGTAAGCTTTAAGTGTTCAAAAATGCGGCATTTGACAATTTTGAGCATTCCGTCACTATGAACGGTTACGTTTAAACAGCTCATAAATCTAATAAATATAAGGAAAACAGATGAAGAATCCAGTTGATATTGCCGTAACGGGAGCGGCGGGGCAAATTAGTTACTCTTTGCTTTTTCGTTTGGCGAGCGGTGAATTATTAGGAGCGGATCAACCGATTAATCTGCATTTATTGGAAATTACCCCGGCGTTGCCAGCATTGGATGGCGTGGTGATGGAGCTGCATGATTGTGCTTATCCGTTGTTACATCGTGTCACCGTCACGGACAATGCGAAACAGGCGTTTAATAATGTTGATTTTGCTTTTCTATTGGGGGCGCGTCCCAGAGGGCCGGGCATGGAACGCAAGGATTTATTGCAGTGCAATGCCGAAATTTTTGCCGTGCAGGGCAAGGCTTTAAATGAAGTGGCCAGCCGCAATGTGAAAGTGTTGATTACCGGCAATCCGGCAAATACCAATACCTTAATTGCAATTCGCAACGCGCCTGATTTGAGTGGTGAAAATTTTGCTGCCATGACAATGCTGGATCATAACCGTTCAATTGCACAATTGGCTGAAAAAAGCGGCGTACAGACGACTGAAATTAAAAATGTGATTATTTGGGGCAATCATTCAAGTACTCAATATCCTGATATTCATCATGCCAAGATTAAAGGACAGGATGCGCTATCACTGGTGGACAACGATTGGTTTGTGAATTATTTCATCCCGACCGTACAGCAGCGGGGGGCTAATGTGATTAAGGCGCGGGGCTTGTCCAGTGCGGCTTCAGCGGCAAATGCGGCAATTAAGCAAATGCGGGCCTGGGCATTGGGTACTGAGGAAGGCGACTGGGTGAGCATGGGCGTTGTTTCCGATGGCAGCTACGGGATTGAAAAAGGCCTGGTTTATTCTTATCCAATTACCAGTATGGACGGGAAAGTCAGTATTGTGCAGGGCTTGAAAATTAATCAGTTTAGCAAGGAAAGAATGAAGCTGACTGAGACGGAGTTGAAAGAGGAGCGGGATGCGATTAAGCATTTGCTTTGATAGGAAAATACAGAGACAGGGGATTAAATGGCAAGAAAGAGAAGGGGCTGTTACATCACTCTGCCATTTAATTCCAAAACGAACTTAAAATAACAGAAATAACATTTCCACAGAGTGATGATTTTTAAGGTGTTTTCTATTCACTGGTTTCTAGCTTACTGATTTCACCTTGTAACCAGAATCGTGGGCGCATTCCTGTTGGAACCATTGCTGCTGTCCCTTCTAATACAAACATGCGTGAAACCAAGGTTGGCATAACAGTGTAAGTTAAGGTAGTTAAGACAATGCCGGTTAAAATCAGAGTTAGCAGACTTGTTGTCTTAGAAATGACGGCAATAGCTTCAGAATGAAGTTCAGTTTGAAAATAAAGTCCAAACATCCAGCCGGCAATAGTAACCATTAAAAGCTGGCTGACCGGCATCACAATCACACCATCTACCATCGAATAAATTAATCCTGCGGCCATACAACAAAATAAAGCTATCCACAATTGCTGATTAGCAAAATAATCGGCGGAGTTTTTATCAAGTGAGGCAAAACCTTTGATCCATGCCAACAATCCTGATGTTACCAGTATTATCAATATGATTAGTGAAGGTAAACCCATTTCTGCACCCCATTGCAACAGGCTATTATGCGGGTGCATGGCAATAAGATTGGGGTAATAGGCGTAGTGCATAGCACCTATTCCTAACCAAGGGTGCATCATCATATAACTTAAAGCTATTTTGCCCAAATATAAACGCGGCATGTCTGCCGCTGTCAAATCCTCAACTGAGCGCCAGCCCGACACAACATCGCTTTGTAATAACAAGGGGAATAACTTAAATAGCAATAATGATCCAGTAAGCCCTAATCCTAAGAAGAGCAAATTTAATTTTATAATCGCGCGGGATTGTCGTTTGAATATAAAAAATGCAATCAGCATGACTAAAAAAACAGCTCCTAATGCTCCACGACTGCCAGAAACAAATAAGAGAATTGCCCAGCCAATTGCATTTATTTTAATGCTGATGCGCAAGGGTCGATCAAGATTGGGATAGATTAAAACAGGTGCGGAAATTAAAAAAAACAACCAGAGATGATATTGATTAAAAAAACGGATATTAATAAAGCCTCCAAATGGTTCAGGCCATTGCAAAGGCATGTTTTCAATAAAAGAAGCTAAATAACCGGCGAAGAAAATAAGTTGATAAAAAAAACTGCTGATAATCAATGCAGAGAAAAAAACGGCTTGAAAAAGCGCTTTTTTTTGAAATGATAAATGGGCAACAGTTAAGCTAAGGAAAAATAAGCCGCAATACAGGCTGCTTTCCAGAAAGGCATACTCTGGCAAGGCCGCAGAAATTGCAGAAGAAATTGCCAGAATAAATATTGATAGCAAAAATAAGCGATTGCGGTAAGAAAAATTTAAAAATTGTGCAATTACTTGTCCTCTAAAAGTTGCATTAATTAAAGTTAATCCTAGGTTGAAAAAAATAATTTCAACCTGAAAAACTCTTTGTTGATCGAAGACAAAAAAATCCACATTAGGAGTAACAATAATAAACAAAACAATGCCGGCTAGAACAGTGTATTCCGCTGAAAAACGTGTTACTAAATATTTAAGCATAGAGGGAAGACTGGTTAAAAATGCCAGAGATAAAGTTATAGCTGACTCTGTATAAATTAGTTACGTTCGTGGTGAGTTTGTCGAACCATGAACGTCCTTCGACAGGCTCTGGACGAACGGATTGATAATCAAATTAAAGTAGTTTGGCTATAATTAAAGTTAAATAGTTTTATGCTGCAATTTTTGATCTGTAGGCGGAGGAGCCAGATAGATTACGGAAATTTTATACCTGTTATTAAAGAAGAAAGCCCAACACAACGATAAACCGTCATTGTTGGGCTGCAGGTTTTAGTGGAAAAACTAAGACGACTATCGCAAGGATGCCATCCGTGTTCCCGTAGGCGCGTATTCTCTGAAATAACTGGCAATACCTTTAAATACCGCAGCAGCCATTTTTTCTTGATGTACGCCGTTACGCAATTCGTTTTCTTCGGTAGGATTAGAAATAAAAGCCGTTTCGACCAGAATTGAAGGAATGTCTGGCGATTTCAATACCATGAAATTGGCCTTTTGCACTTCGTTTTTATGCAGTCTGCCAATGGCATTAAAATATTTCAAGATTTTGCCTGCCACGCTACGGCTTGCTTCTTTAGTTGCTGATTGCGATAAGTCCAACAACACCGAAGCCAATACATCGTCTTTATCATCCAGACTGACACCGCCGACTAAATCAGCAGCATTTTCGCTGTCTGCCAGCCACCGCGCCGCTTCACTGGAAGCACCGGTATTTGATAGAGTGTAAACCGACGCGCCTTTGACGCTGGCATCTTTAATGGCATCGGCATGAATCGAGACAAACAAATCGGCTTTTGCTTCCCTGGCAATATCCATGCGTTTTCGCAGCGGAATATAATAATCACCTTTGCGGACCATGACCGCCCGCATTCCAGGTTGAGCATTAATCATTTGCGCCAGCCTTTTGGCAATCGCAAACACCACCTTTTTTTCCTGGGTGCCGCCAGGGCCATGGGCGCCTGAATCGTTTCCACCGTGTCCGGCATCAATTGCAACAACAATGTTTTTAAATTCACTTCTGCTTGCAACTGCGCTTTCGTTATTATCAACAGTTTTGATAGTTGAATCAGATTCTATTGTTTTTGCTACTTCAGCATTGGCATTTTCAGCAGCAAGCTGAGGACGCGCTTTTTCGACCGCTAAAGGTGTATTGGCATTTGCCAGAACTCCAACAATCACTCGCCCTGAGGCTTTGTCAGCTGCAATTTTTAGCAGTTTGCTAGAAAACTGTTTTTTCAAATCTACCACAACGCGCAAATCGCTATTATTGCGTTCAGCACTGCGGACTCTGGTGAACAATGGGTGATCTGCTTCAGGCTGAGGCAAAGCTTTACTCAAGCGGGTATTTTTCAGGTCAATTACCAAACGTGCGGGATTGTTGAGGATAAAAACACCTTTGCTAACGGTATCTGAAACATCAAAAACCATTTTTGCACCGTCAGTATCATTTACAAACTTCATTGCGCTGACATGCGCTTGTCCAGCAATTGCGGCTACAGAGATTAATTGCAATCCGGCAATCAAAAAAAACTTCTGAATAATTCTCATATTCTCCCCAAATGATAGATAATCTGGTTGAAATTATAGCAGTATGTCATTGTTTTTCCATTCAGTTGGAATAACTTTTTCTGCATTTTTAGAATTGCATAACAGTTCTGCAATTCGTTCCTGACCATTAATGGTTAAATTTAAAATTAAATCCGCTTCAGGCAAAAATCCACGCCCCAATTCTGACCACTCGATAAAACACAAACTGTCCTGCGCCATGTAATCGTGAATCCCTATCCATTCCAGTTCTTCCGGGTCAGTGATGCGATATAAATCAAAATGCAGGATTTTACGCTTACCGATTAAATATTCTTCCACGATGGTGAAAGTTGGGCTTTTTACAGC
>CAIQWF010000238.1 GCA_903875455.1 uncultured Pseudomonadota bacterium | reverse complement strand
GGCGAGTGACCTCCGTCAATACCAGGTCGTAACTGTGAGCCTGCACTTTTTGCAGCGCGATTGTGCCATTGTCAGCAACGTCTATCCGTAACCCGGCTTCCTTAAGCAGCTCTACCGCAAGCTGCTGATTGAGTTCATTATCTTCAACCAGCAAGATGTAGGCGCCTTGAATCACCGCCAGACGCTTGAGCAGAAAGGAAGGCGCTTCCGCCTGTGCCTGAATCGGCTGATGCTGGCCTTTCAGGGCCGCAATCGCCGCATCAAACAAGGTAGAAGGCGTTACCGGTTTTAGCAGAATCTCTTCAATTCCTACAGCCTGAGCCTGTTGCAAAACCTGTTCTTTTTGGCCGAAATCACTCAGCATCACTAAATGTGGCGGTTTAGCTAAACCTAATGCCAAAATTTGTTTTGCGGTTTCAATGCCGTCCATTTCCGGCATTTGCCAATCCAGAAAAATAATCTCGTAAGCCCGTTTTTCCAGACTGGCACGTTTTATTTCTGCAATTGCCGCCTGCCCTGAAGCCACCGTTTCGGTGGCAAACAACATGCTGTTTAGCTGCTTGTAGATCACTTTTTGGGCTTGAAGATTGTCATCCACCACCAGCACCCGCCGCCCGCGCAAATCAGGTTCAGGAACCAGTTTCCGGCCGGGAGTTTTGCCTTTGCCCAGGCGTACCGTGAACCAGAAGGTGGCGCCGTGTCCATATTCACTTTCAACGCCGACTTCTCCGCCCATCAATTCGGCCAGATGTTTGGAAATCGCCAAGCCCAAACCGGTGCCGCCATATTTGCGGGTAATAGTATTGTCCGCCTGCTGAAAACTCTGGAACAACTGCGAAATTTGTTCCTGGGTTAAACCGATGCCGGTATCGCGCACGGCAAAATACAGCAATACATTGTCATCGTTATCTTCTTTTAGTTTGATTTCTAAGGAAATGCAGCCATGTTCGGTGAATTTAACGGCATTATTGGTATAGTTGATAAGAATCTGCCCCAAACGCATCGGATCGCCAACCAGTGAACCGGGAATAACAGGCTCAACATCAATCAGCAACTCCAGAGCTTTGACACTGGTTTTCTCCAAAGTCAGCATCGAAACATTGTAGAGCACGTTTTCCAGATTGAACGCAATGTTCTCAATATCAAGTTTTCCCGCTTCGATTTTGGAAAAGTCCAGAATATCATTGATGATTCCCAGTAAATGTTGGCTGGAAAAGCGGATTTTTTTCATATAATCCTGTTGCCGGACATCCAGGATGGTTTTGTCGAGCAAATTTGAAAAACCCAGAATAGCGTTCATCGGCGTGCGGATTTCGTGGCTCATGTTGGCTAGAAACTCACTTTTTGCGCTATTAGCCTGCTCCGCCTCTTCTTTGGCCTGAATCACTTTAATCTCTATCTGCTGCCGCTCTTGTATTTCAGCCTGCAATGCCTGGGTGCGAAGCGCGACGATTTGTTCAATCACGGCAGTTCTGCCGGTCAAGATTAAAAAAGTACAGCCTAACAAGCCGGTAAACAACAAAGCTGCAACTAACACCAAGTACACCAGCTGGGAATAATGCGTGTTGATATAGCTTTCCGAAGAGACAAACTGCAACTGCCAGCGTTGTAGAGAAACCTCCAGCTCCGTCTGCCAGGATAACTCTACTGCGGCGTCATGTTGCTGTTTAGGAAGACGTTTTTCATACAGTAATTCCGCTGCCACAGAGTTGGTGATTTTCAAGCTAATATTGCTGAAACCGCTGTCTTTAATCAGTGCATCGATAAAGCTTTGAATCCGAAAAATACTGACAACAAAACCTGCAATCACGTTTTTATTTTCAGGATAATGATAGGGCATAAAAACCAGCATTCCTGCCTGTTTTTCCTTTTCCTGAACCAGGGTAATCCGCTGGGTAGCCACCGCCTGCTTGGTGAGAATAGCTTGTTTAATCGCTGCTAATCTTGTTGGGTTAGAGGCAACGTTAAAACCCGAAGCCGCTTCATTGCCGACATAAGGTTGAATATAGGCAACGGCCACATAGCTGTCGCGATCTGGCGCGGGCAATAAATGCCCCTGCTTATCTTTTTCGGTAATCTGGAAAGTGGGCCGGACTAAAGCACGGATTTTTTCCTCAAATGCAGCACGCTCTTCGCGCTTGATAATCGGATTCCAGGAATATCCCTGGATTTCTGGATGAATCGCTAATGCCTGAGAAGCAATCGCACTAAATTGTTGATAATCGACAAAACTGCTACTTTCATATAACGCCTTTAAGCTATACAGAACCTCTAAATGATTTTTATATTCCTCTGCTATCGTATGACTTAAATGCTGGGTTGTACTTTCAAAGCCTTGCTGTAACCGCTCTTTCTCCTGCCTGGCAACATTAACAAACAACAGCAAGGCCAGAATAAACGCGATCAGCAAGGGAAGACCTACCGTCAAAATGCGGGCCCGCCATAAATCCTGACGATAGTTATAAAATATCAGTACTAATGGAGTAAAAATAATCACACCAATGCTGTCGCCAACCCACCAGGTGAGCCAGCTTAGCGCAATTTCTGACCAGGAAATCAACTCCAGGCTAAATAGCGTTCCTACGCCAACAGTCGCAGAAACCAGACAGGCAACCGGGCTACCCAAGAATAAAAATCTGAGAATTTTTTGTTCTTCAATCAGCGGATCCTGGACGCCGACATAATGGCTGATTAAATAGCGGCCGACACTAGCCTGAATGGTTGCGCCAATCCCTATCGCCATTAGCAAAAGCACTGGTTTTAAATAATCCGCAGTGGTTAATGCCGCAATGGAGTTTTCTACATTGACTAATATGCTTCCTAGAAATATCCCCGCCGCTACCCGATAACCGCGCAGCAGCAAAGCAGCTAACGCAATACCGGCTCCTGGCCAAATTGCAGAAGCGTAACCGGGCGGAATGGCTAGTAACAATGTTGCTTTACCAACCAAAGCGTAAGTTATCGCTAATAAAATATTTTCAAGAATCAGTAACATATAACCTGAGCTCGGAATAAGAAAGGCAAGCTATTATATCCTTAATAGAAAAGTTGCCCGCATGAGTTTAGGATATGCTCAACAATAACATCCCCATTCTGTTCATAGCCCAAAGGGGACGGATTAGAAAATACGGATGTTATTTTTTAACTCTGTTCTTATAAAAACATGGATAAGTAGCTTTTTTTTCTAACTACAGTAAACTTTAGCCAGAGCAACTTTAGCGCGTTGTTCTGACCATTATTTAAAAAGTTTGGCATCCAAACTTTAACTAACAAACTACGAGGAGCATAAAAATGGCAGTTTCACTCTCAAAAGGCGGAAATGTAAACTTAAGTAAAGAAGCACCGGGTTTGACTAACATTTTACTCGGTTTAGGCTGGGATGCCCGCGCCACAGATGGCGCAGCTTTTGACCTGGATGCGTCTGCATTTATGTTGAAAGCAGACGGAAAGATTACAGGCGATGCCGGTTTTATTTTCTACAACAATACCACTTCTCCTTGCGGTTCTGTGGTTCATGCAGGCGATAACAAAACCGGTAGCGGCGAAGGCGACGACGAGGTTATTCGCGTTGATTTAACCAAAGTCCCTGCTGAAGTTGACAAAATCGCAGTCGCAGTGACAATTCACGAAGCCGCTGCACGGAATCAAAATTTTGGCCAAGTCAGCAATGCCTATATTCGGGTGGTCAATGACAGCAATGCTTCTGAAATTGCCCGTTATGATTTGTCTGAAGATGCCAGCACCGAAACGGCAATGATTTTCGGCGAACTTTATCGCAATGGCGCAGACTGGAAATTCAGAGCGGTGGGTCAAGGCTTTGCAGGTGGCTTAGGGCCTCTGGCATCAAGCTACGGCGTGGCGATTTAAGCATTTATAACGCTTTATTGAAGAAAGGGCTGTTTGATTTTAATCACAGTCCTTTTTTTTATGATCATTTGCCTTAACTAAAAAAGCAAACATGACAACAAGCCGCTTTTTTTTCCTTAGCAAACCTACGCAAAATCATCAAATGCTGCGCTCGAAAAAAAATCATTGTTTTTAGAGTGCCAAAGGCTTTATTTGACAAATTTTTCTAAAAAAGCCGCAAATATCGGGCTTTTATCTCCAAAACTAGCGTTTTGACATATAAACTGGACAAAATAAGACACTCAGGTAAAATTAACCGTCACTTTACTTTTCCAACAATTTTTATATGGCGACTATTTCCGTTTTAAATGGCCCCAACTTGAATTTATTAGGGATTAGAGAGCCAGGTCTTTACGGTCATAACACCCTTGCAGACATTCAAAAAGCACTTGAAACCCAAGCGTTAACCCTCAACCATCAATTAAATTTTGTGCAATACAATGCCGAACACCAACTGGTCGAGCATATTCATCAAGCTTATCATGATGGCGTTGACTTTATTATTATAAACCCGGCTGCTTTTACCCATACCAGCGTTGCCCTGCGCGATGCCTTGTTGGCCACCAAAATACCTTTTATAGAAGTACATCTTTCCAATGTTCACGCCCGTGAACCGTTTAGAAAGCACTCCTACTTTTCAGATATTGCCCAGGGGGTAATTTGTGGATTGGGAGCAACAGGGTATGAATTGGCGTTACAAGCCGCACATCAGATATTAACCACGAGATAACACAGATTATGGATATTAAAAAAATAAAACAACTTGTCGAGATTATTTCCAATTCCGATATTGCCGAGTTAGAAATCTGCGAGGGTGAAGATTCAATCCGCATCAGTCGCTATTCAGCGGCTCCTGTCGTAACGGCAATGGCAGCTCCGGCACCAGTAGTGGCAGCAGCTTCAGCCCTAAGCCCGGCAGCAGTTGCAGCGCCAGCAGCAGAAGAAAAAATCACCGGACACATCGTCAGATCACCGATGGTCGGTAGTTTTTATCGCGCGGCTACTCCAACTGCCACACCTTTTGTAGAAGTCGGGCAATCAGTCGCACAAGGACAAACGCTGTGTATTATTGAAGCCATGAAAATTCTTAACCAAATTGAGTCGGATAAAACTGGCGTAGTTAAGAAAATCCTGGTCGAAAACGGCCAGCCTGTCGAATATGACCAACCTTTATTCATCATTGAATAAGCACAGCACGGTACTGATATGTTCGATAAAATTGTTATTGCTAATCGGGGCGAAATCGCCTTACGCATCTTACGCGCCTGTCGTGAATTGGGCGTAAAAACGGTTGCGGTTCATTCCACCGCAGACCGGGATTTAAAACACGTTCGACTTGCCGATGAATCCGTGTGTATCGGCCCAGCCTCTTCAATCGACAGCTACTTAAACATCCCAGCCATTATCAGTGCCGCAGAAGTGACCGATGCGGAAGCCATTCATCCTGGCTACGGTTTTTTATCTGAAAACGCTGATTTTGCTGAAAAAGTCCATCAAAGCGGCTTTGTTTTCATTGGCCCACGCGCTGATACCATTCGGATGATGGGCGATAAAATTTCAGCGAAAAAAGCCATGCAGGCTGCGGGAATTCCTTGTGTGCCAGGCAACGGCAATCCATTGCTGAATGATGACAACGCAAATCTGAAAATGGCCGAAGAAATCGGTTATCCGGTCATCATCAAAGCTTCTGGCGGCGGCGGTGGCCGTGGAATGCGTACTGTGCACACTGAAGCGGCGTTATTAAACTCTATCAACATGACTAAAGCCGAAGCAGGAGCTGCTTTTGGCAATGATACCGTTTACATGGAAAAGTTTCTGGAAGATCCGCGCCACATTGAGTTTCAGGTGTTAGCGGATTCGCACGGCAACGCGATTCATTTAGGTGAGCGAGACTGTTCCATGCAACGTCGCCATCAAAAAGTGGTGGAAGAAGCACCTGCTCCCGGCATTACCCCAGAACAGCGCAACCGGATGGGCGAGTTATGTGCGAAAGCCTGTCGCGATATTGGCTACCTAGGTGCCGGAACTTTCGAGTTTTTGTACGAAAAAGGCGAGTTCTATTTCATTGAAATGAATACCCGGGTGCAGGTGGAACATCCAGTCACGGAAATGATTACCGGCTTTGATATTGTCAAAGAGCAATTGCGGATTGCCTCCGGCGAAAAACTCTCCATTACCCAGGATCAGGTTACTTTCACCGGCCATGCGATTGAATGCCGCCTGAATGCTGAAGACCCGCGTACTTTTATGCCATGTCCAGGCGTAATTGAGCAGTTCCACATGCCGGGTGGGCCAGGAATTCGCTGCGAAACGCATATTTACAATGGCTATAAAGTTCCGCCTTATTATGACTCCATGATAGGCAAGCTGATTGCGCACGGCGAAACCCGCGACAGTGCGATTGCCAGAATGCGAACCGCCTTGCATGAAATGGTAATTGACGGAATTAAAACCAATATTCCTTTACAGACCGATATTATGCACGATACCGCTTTTTGTGCCGGTGGTCAGAATATCCATTATTTAGAGAAAAAATTGGGTATAAGCTAGTTTTTTCGTGATATAGGCCTGACAGTTTTTTAAACCTTGTCAGGCCTAACCTTTTAATTTTAGAGTACAAGATGACAACAAAAAGATTCGACCCTGCCATCCGCAGAAGAATGTACTGGGCAAACAATTTAAAAACGCCTTCAATTTGCCCGGAATGTAACGAAATTTTAATCCGCGAGCCTCATGCTTACGCGATTGCAGCATTGGAAAACGGCCAAACCACCGCCTTTGCCTCCAGTAATGACGGCGGACATTTTTGCAGCACCTGCCCGGTTGTGGTTTTGGACAACGACGTTTTCAATCAGATTACTGAAGAATCACCTAATATTAGCCGCTATCAGGTGATGGGGATTATTGATGTGGAAAAAACCACTGACAAAGATATTGCCATTGCCGAATTTTTGACCGACAAAGTTCACGTCAAACATACCGATAAAGTTGGCAGAAATGACCCTTGCCCGTGCAAAAGCGGCAAAAAATATAAAAAATGCTGTATGCCACAATAACATCATGAGTTGGCAGCAAATTTCCGTCACCACCGACGAAAACACCGCCCCGCAAATCGCGGATTTTTTCAGTGAGTTGGGCGCGTTGTCGGTGACTTATCTTGATGCCGAAGATGTGCCGATTTACGAACCGGCCCTGAATGAAACCAAAATCTGGCAAAACACCGTTGTTGTTGCCTTGTATGAGGCCGACAGCGAACCGGAATTAATAAAAACCGCGCTGTTTGGCAAGTTTGGTAATTTTCCGTTAAGCAATTGGCAAGCCGAGGTACTGGAAGACCAGGACTGGGAACGGGCCTGGATGGAACATTATCAGCCGATGAAGTTTGCCGATAAACTTTGGGTCTGTCCGACCGGCCAGGAAAATCACGAAGCCGGCACAGTCTGTTTAACTTTAGACCCCGGCCTGGCGTTTGGCACTGGTACCCATCCGACTACCGCTCTGTGTCTGGAATGGCTGGCAAGCCATGATTTAACCGATAAGGTAGTGATAGATTACGGCTGTGGCTCCGGGATTCTGGCGGTGGCGGCTGTGTTGTTGGGGGCGAAACATGCCCACGCCATCGACATTGACCCGCAAGCCATTACCGCCACTTTAGCGAATGCGGAAAAAAATCAGGTTAGCGATAAAATCAGCTGTTATTTACCGGAACAGTTCATCCCGTTGGCAGCAGATATAGTTTTGGCGAACATTTTGGCCAAACCGTTGATTGAGCTGGCACCAGCGATTATGCAACTGGTCAGGCCGCAAGGGCAGTTGGTACTGTCAGGAATTCTCAATGAACAGGCAGATTCAGTAAATGCAGCATATAGCTCGCAGATCAAAATGAATCCCGCTGTTACTCAGGAAGACTGGTGTCGTTTGGATGGCATAAAGTCCGCTTAAATCATGCTTACCCAATGCTCACACTGCAAAAAAACCTACAGCCTTAGCATTGAAGAGCTGCGTAGTGCACCTACGATGCTATATTGTCCGCACTGTGAAGAAATGCTGGGGCGGTTGAACATATTTCAGGCAAGTTTTTTCCGCAGTGGTGAAAATAACTCTCCACACTCCTTACTCTGGGCTGCGGGTTTTCTGGCATCTGTGCTGCTGTTTTTAACTCAGCTTTATCTGCTGCAACGCGATGAACCCGATCCGTTTCGGCCTTGAGACTCGGAGCCCTGAATGACGTGGTCGCTACCAAAATCCGCGAAAGCCGCGGTGTTATGCATCGCCGGGTTGTCCGCCGGTTACGCTTCGCACGCCGCCGCCGAAACAGCCCAGCCAGCACTGGATAAAGAAGAACAGGGCTTGCTCCACCGCGCCCTGGGCCCGGGCGTAGTCGGCTCCCCCGTGGCGGCGCTGCGTCTGGATAATCCGGCGGCACTGCTGGCACCGGCAAATCGCACCATGACCTATCGCCTGCTGGATGCCGAGCATTCCAGGCAGTCCGAGATTCACCACATCGCGGCGTCGCCTGACCCCCAGGGCAACCGACTATGGCAGCACCGGCTCGGCAAACGCGAAGTCAGGCGGCTCGTCGAACTCGCCGATGGGAGTCTGGCGGTTTCCGGTGTCGACGATTTCGGGGACGGTGTGGCCGCCCGATACAGTCCCCCCCGGCCATTCCTGGTCAAGGGCATGATTCCGGGCGAACAGCGCGAGGCGTCGCTGAGCGTCCAGGCGTTCGACCTGGAAGAATCAGATCGCCTGCTCTATTCCGGGTCGCTGAAGGTGTCCGTAGCGTATCTCGGCGCCTATCAGATCACCGTGCCGGCGGGTCGTTATGAAGCCGCTCTCGTCCGCTATACGGCCCGTGGCACGATCGGGCCGGCCGACGTCGACACGACCCAGTACCTGTTCCTCAGTCCCGGGACCGGCATCGTCGCTTGGGTCGAAAGCCGGGAGGTTTCCGCCTTCACCGTATACCATCGTTCGGAAAGCATCGCGGCCG
>CAIQWF010000237.1 GCA_903875455.1 uncultured Pseudomonadota bacterium | reverse complement strand
CCAGCTGGCATATTGTTGATATTCTTTTACGCCGGCATTTTTACGCTCCTGAAAAATTTCTTTCGCCATGCTGATAATTTCGTCCGGTTTTTTGCCACCCACTTTTTTCAGAAACTCTTTGTCATCTTTAATCGCGGTGTGGACAGTACCGTAAGCGATTTCAAATTCAGCCTGTTGATCAACGGGCAAGTGCCGTTTGATAAAAATAGCTGATTTATTGGCAGTACGAACACTACGGCCACTAACTTCGTCATTGCTGCTGCAACCTAGCAAGGTGGTGGCGAAAGCTAATATGGCGATGATGGAAAACTTTTTCATAAAATAACCCTCTTGTGTGATTAAACCGCTTTGTCTGAGTTTTTTAGATGTAACGGAAAGGCTGCAAACAAAGTAAAATACTCGGATATTATAAACCTAAGCCATTTTTTTATGCTGGAATTTATCGTCCTATTAAGACAACGTTATCAAGCAGTTCTGTTACAGCTTACGGAGAATAGCGCGGTAGCTGAAACTTTTCGCCAGCGTATTGAGCAGCTGACTTTTGCGGAGGCTTTTATCCGCAAAGGACGTTCACTAGAATCACGATATAAACTGCCTTTGCAGATTGCAATTATCGGCCCGACCCAGACCGGCAAAAGTTCAGTCTCCAATCTGATTTTGGAAAGTAACGTTGCCGGCGTGAGTCCACTGGCAGGTTACACCGTACATCCGCATGGGTTTTGTGTGGAGGTTTCTCCCGCTGCCTGTCACGGTTTGCAAGCCTATTTTGGCCGCTATCAACAGCTGGCACCTGAGCAATTAAGCAATCTGCGCTATGACTGTTATGCCCTGGCTGAAAATCCCCATCCTTCACCGTTGTTGCCGCCCTGTGTATTTTGGGATACCCCCGATTTTGACTCCATTGATGCCAGTGATTATAAGGAAAGCGTGATTAGAACCATCGCTCTTGCCGATATTATTGTGCTGGTGGTGAGCAAGGAAAAATACGCCGACCAGTCGGTTTGGGAAATCATGAGCACGATTGAGACCTTTAAACAGCCGACCTTAATCTGCGTGAATAAACTCAATGAAGGCAATGAAGAGACGATTGTGCAATCGCTGCGGGAAAAATGGCAGCAGGCCAGAACCGATGTTTTTCCAAAAGTTGTGCCGTTGCTTTATGAAAAAGAAGCCGGAATTCCCAGCTGGCCTTCGCATTATGCGGACGTGTTTTTTCAGCTGGCCAAAAAGGTTGACTATCACGCCCATAGCAAATTGCAGCAGGCGTTGATTAACAAGTACTGGCAGGACTGGATAGAACCGATACTGGCGGAACATAAAGCCCAGGAAGATTGGCAAAAGCTGGTTAATCGCAGTGTGGATCAGGCTTTGGACGAATATAAACGTGATTATCTAAATCATCCGCATCATTATGATACCTTTCAAAAAACGCTGATTGAATTATTAGTGCTGCTGGAAGTGCCTGGGGTGGCGAAAACCTTAAGTAAAGTCCGCCGGGTGTTGACCTGGCCAGCGCGGCAAGTGATGCAAATCGGAAAAGTGAAAAACACCAGCATCTATGCCAGTCAGGAACTGGCGGCCCTAAACCAGATTGGCGAACATTTGCTGATTCAGCTGGCCGACCAGTTATTGGAAAAAAATGACACCGACCGTGAGCAACAGCTGTGGTGGCAAAGTGTCTATCGGTTATTAAGAGAGCAGCGCAGCATTATTTTGCAGGATTTTAATCAGGCCGCGCGGCTATATCACGGCGATTTTCAACAGGATGTGGAAGCCAGTGCCCGGCGTTTGTATCGGAAACTGGAGCAGCATCCGCTGTTGTTAAATGGCATTCGGGCGACCCGTATCACCACCGATGCGGTATTGATGGGTTTAGTGATTCATGCCGGCGGGGTAGGGGTATCCGATTTGTTTCTGACTCCGGCGATGTTGTCGATGACTTCGTTGCTCACCGAAAGCGCGATAGGCAGTTATGTCAACAAGGTGGAAGCCGAATTAAAATACCAGCAACTTTTAACCGTAAAGAACCGGTTGTTTATTGAAGTAGTGCAACACGCGCTTTATCAGCTGCCACAGCTGATGACCGACCGGAACCGCTTTGCGATTTCGCACAAGCAATTGCAGGAAGCGCAACAACAACGAACAGATACACGATATGGCTTACAATTACTCTGAGTTAGCTGCTAGAGCTAAAAACTGGGCGCAACAGGCCGTTGCCGAAAACTGGCTCGATGCAGGTCAAGCTGCTGCGATTTTGGAAATAGATCATCGTAGTCCGCATTCATTATTTTTATCGCAAGAACTAAGGCCGTTAATTGTCGCTTTTATGGGCGGTACTGGTGTCGGCAAAAGCAGTCTTATCAATCGTTTGGCCGGACAGGCGATTGCCAAAGCCGGCATTGTTCGTCCCACTTCGCGCGAAGTGACGTTATATCATCATCAATCGGTGGCGATTCAGCAGTTGCCGGAGGATTTCCCGCTCCAGAAAATAAAAATCGCCCAGCATCAGAACGAGCAGAAAAAAAATATTATCTGGATCGATATGCCCGATTTTGACAGCACCGAACAAAGCAATAAAAATCTGGTGTTGCAATGGCTGCCGTATATTGACGTGCTAGTTTATGTGGTCAGCCCTGAACGTTATCGCGACAGCAAAGCCTGGAAAATTTTGTTGGCGGAAGGAGCAAAGCATGGCTGGCTGTTTGTGTTAAATCAGTGGGACAAAGGCCAGACAGCTCAATACGAAGACTTCAAACAGCAGCTCGGTAAAGCCGGATTTGAGCAGCCGCTGATTTTTCGCACCATTTGCGCGGAAACGGCAGCGGATGAGTTTGAGGTGTTGCTGTCAACCATTGAGTCCATCGCCAGCGAACACAGCGTGCAACAGCTGGAACAACGCAATGTCCAGGTGCGGAAAAATCAGCTCAAACAGCAATTGCAACAGTGCGCAACTGCGTTGGAACGTTTGCCGCAGTTTCAGGAATTATTCCAGCATTGGCAACAGCAGTGGCCCGAACATGAAAAAGTGTTTAGACAAGGATTCGCCTGGCCGCTGCAACAATTTGCCAACCGTTACGCGCGTAGCAATACCGATGTTATCGTCAAACAACGGCCGCTGTTGCTGTGGGATGGCTGGGCGCAAAACCGTTTTAATGACGCGCTGAATGAGTTGATTTCCACCGCCGAACATTTACAGATTCCTTCTGCGCCGCTGCGCCCCCGGCTGATGAAGCTGCGGCAAAAAGCCGGTAAGACATTGCATGGTCAAACCGAACTGGAATGTCGGCTGGCATTAACTCAGCCGGGCAATACCGTCCAGCGCGGCTTGTTAAAACTGGCGGCGGTCTGTGAGGTGCTGTTGCCTTTGCTGAGCCTCAGTTTTGTGGCTTATCTGGTGTTTTATGGTTATTACCAAAGCTCGGTCAGCAGCAGAGCTTATCTGGGAGTAGATTTTGTCGCGCACAGTGCCTTGCTGGTATTGGTTAGCTGGTTGTTGCCTTATTTCATTGCCAAAAAAATGCAGCCGTCTTTGGAAAAAACGGCGTTGCGCGGTTTAAACAAAGGGCTGGATGTGGCACTGGCGACAATAGATGGCGAAGTTAAGCAGGCGATAACCGCACATCAGCAACAGCAGCAACAGTTACTTGCACAGATTAATCATTTTATCGCCGAATGTGATGTGACCCCAGAGGCGCTGAAGATTAACGGGGATAGTGCGTTGGTCAGAATGTTGGTGGATTAAGTGATGAATTACAATCACAGTGCCCATTGAAGGAATATTATCCTGAATCCTTAGCCAGTCGCGATTTGAATAATTGCACTGTGCAGCGCGATAGGATGGGTAACTGCTAAGATGCAATCGTAGGGCAATTATGATGCAAATCTCATTAACCGGACAATTTGAAGAAATATTCAATCCCCAAAATGTAGAAAATAAATTCAGGTGCGTGTAAAAAAACAGGAGAAATGATGACAACCATTCGTTATGAAACTGATATTGTGGCTTGGGCAAATCAACAAGCGTGGCTAGTGCGCAATAAAAAACTTGATTTGTTAGACCTTGAACATATTGCAGAGGAGATTGAAGACGTGGGCAAAAGTGAGCAACGGGAATTGGCAAACCGCATGGCGGTGTTGTTGCAACATTTGCTGAAATGGCAATATCAACCTGCACGACAAGGTACAAGTTGGCAGCTGATGATTAAAAATCAGCATGATTGGTTTCCAGCTATTTTTAAAGAGTAAAACAAATACTTCCTACAATTGGAGTCGAAAAGGGTTATAAACCGATTTCAAGAATGTCGCTATTAGCATCAGGCTTCCAGATGAATGCCTGCACCTTTTTCGCTAAGTCTGGAATACTAAAAGGTTCATCATTATCCCGCAACTGCTGATAGGCAATGCTAACCGCCATCAGAATTGCCCATTTTTGCTCGGCAATTTCTGTTTCGCCGCTGCCCAGTAAATCCCAAAGATTCACAAAGCTGGGTGCTACTCTTCGTTCTGGAGCTGCCAGCCAGCCCGGATGCCAAAGTGGAAAACGCTGCTTAAATACCTGAAAATTTTGAATCCGCCAGTGATTAATCTCAACAGTGATTACGGCTTCCTCAAACAATAACAACAAAGCATTATCCAATGTTCCAACATCTACGCCAGATGAACGGTAATCGAATGACTGGATAATCAGTTGCTCGATTATATGAGGTTTCAAGCCTTTCACGGCTGAGCCGTATAAATCAGGAATCTGACTGAAGAATTTTTTTGCCAAACGTATTTCGGCCCGACAATCCTCTGTATCTTCAACGGGTAAGCTGGAAAAATAAGCATTCATCCAGTTGACGTATTCGACCAGTTGCGGCAGAAAGCCAAACGTTAAATCCAGAAAAATAAACGTTTCGTTATTTTCATTGTCTGGAAGTTGGTAACGGGCAACAAAACTTTCCTTTCCACGCGAGCCAAATTCAGCCAGTTGCAGATGCGCTGAATCTATGCCATTGACAGCACAATAGTCAGAAAATTCGGCGGAGATAGACACCTGTTTGGCAATATTATCGGAGCAGGTGCGAATATGGTCATGGTTCATGGCATGTTGGGAAATTTCCGTCGCTATTACAATATCAAAATCCACTTTTGTGCCGAGATAGGTGCCGCGTGATGTGGAACCTGAATTGATGGCCTGTTCAGCTCCATAACGATGGGAAAATTCTGAGCCGGTAATTTCTTCATCAACTATCTGTAGAATCCGGCTTTCCAGTTGAGTCAAAAGGCTATCGAAATCGGTTGCTGGCTGTAAATTTTGCTTTATTTCGTTATAAGACTTTCCAGATAAGTTTCTATTATTTAAGGCTCTCTGAGGTTGAGAGAGGCGGTATAAATTCGGAGGAAAATCTGGGGAGCGCTCAGGCAGCACCGGCCAGAACTTATCAGCGGGATATAAATCAGCTTTCAAGTTTTTTTGACTGGTTAAATAAGCCTCTGTCTCGAACACGGAATTTTTTAGCTGTTCTTCTGAAAACTCTTCGTTCACATCTATAAAAATTACAGGTTTGGCGCGTGGAGTGCCGAAGCAGTCTGTTGTTTGCATTTTCATATT
>CAIQWF010000236.1 GCA_903875455.1 uncultured Pseudomonadota bacterium | reverse complement strand
TTAAATATGCACTCCAGTCTGTCGCTTCGTGTCCATACAAAACTGAACCTGAAATAACGCGGTTTTCCCCGTCTTCCAGTTCGCCCGCAACCAGGTCATTGGTATTTGCTCCGACACGCGTTTTAACCAGGCGAGGTTTTTTAACAGCAGGGCCGGCTAAAGAAACCACTCTTTCGACGCTTAACTTACCGGTAGTAAATAACGCACCGATAGCAATAACAGCTTGATAATCCAGATGCCAGACGGTTTTTTCAGCATTAACCGGCTTAACAAAGTGAATATGGGTACTTGGTAAACCGGCAGGATGTGGCCCTGAAAACTGCACAACATCAACGTCTTCTGCTTTAATATCGGCACCAGTGGCTTTGCAGAGATAAGTTTTACCCGCTGATAATTTTGCGATAACTTTTAAGCCATTGCTAAAGTCTTCAGAGCGATTCTTGATAATGACAACAGGGTCAGCCGCGAGTGGGCGTGTATCCATTGCTGTCACAAAAATGGCGGCAGGCGTAGTGTCAGTATGGGGAATTTTTCCGTAAGGGCGGGTTTTAAATGAAGTCCACAGACCAGAAGCCAATAAGTTTTCTTTAACCTGCTCAAGAGTCAGCGTATTAAGCTCTGCGGCTGAATATTGTTTGAAAGATTCCTGTGCATCGCCGTTTAGTTCAACTACAACGGATTGCAAAACCCGTTTTGCACCACGATGAATTGCAGTAACTGTACCCGCACCAGGCGAAGTAAAAATGACATCGGGATTTTGTTTATCAGAGAAAAGAGCTTGACCGAGTTTAACTTGGTCTCCTTCGCTGACCAGCATTTTAGGTTTCAAACCTATATAATCCCGCCCCAAGAGTGCAACCGATTTGATCGGGTTGCCCTCCGAAATTTTTTGTTCAGGCCGGCCGGTAATCGGAAGGTCCAAACCTTTAGATATAGTAAATTGCATAGTGAATAAGCCCATCTCTCCAAACAAGTTGTGGCAAACGACCCTCTTTATTTCTAAAAAATGCTAGAAATAAGAGGCACTTTAAAGATGTAAAACCTAATTATTAGACCACAATTTGAGCTATACCTCAATCAGGAATAAGGCAACGCTGGCTGAATGAATTTAACTTTTAGAGCCATTGAGATATCTTGCACAGTCAAGGTTGCGCATTTTTTTAAAATAGCTGAAACTTTCGATTAAATCATGTTTTCAGTCGCTTAATAAAAAAACACATTTTGACCGAACGGAAAAATAAAATATGAACAATGCGTTGCTTGAAGTAAAAGGATTAACGGTTGCCTTTAATGACGATAAAGTTATTGATAACATCAGCTTTAAGCTTTATACCGGACAAACTTTTGCACTGGTCGGGGAATCAGGTTCGGGTAAATCACTGACGGCTCTCTCTGTTCTGCGCTTGCTGCCGAATAACGCCCGCTTAACCGCAGACAGTATCAGTTTGCAAAATGAAGAATTATTAACGATCCCGGAAGTTGATTTTTGCAAAGTGCGTGGCAAAAGGATTGGATTGATATTTCAAGATCCAATGTCATCGTTAAATCCGGTAATGACAATCGGGGCACAGATTGCGGAGGTGTTAAAGGTTCATTTTACTTTGTCGCTGCCAGAAATTAATGAGCGGGTTTTGGAGTTGTTAAAACAGGTTGAATTGCCAGAACCGCAGCAGAAAATTAACCAATATCCACATCAGCTATCAGGCGGACAAAGACAACGGGTAATGATAGCCATTGCTTTGGCAGCGAAACCGGATTTGTTGATTGCTGATGAGCCTACTACGGCATTAGATGTGACAATTCAGGCGCAGATTTTGGCCTTACTAAAGCATATTCAGGAGCAGACTGGGATGGCGTTATGGTTGATTAGCCATGATTTAGCTTTGGTTTCAACCATGGCAGATCGGGTGGCCGTGATGCAGCGCGGCTTGATTGTCGAAACGGCAAGTTCTGAGCAATTGTTCAAACAGCCGCAGCATTCTTATACGCAAAAATTACTGGCGGCATTACCGACATTGGCAAATTGTTTGCGACCTCATAAACCTACACAGCCGCCATTACTGCAAGTGGTTGATTTTCAAGTTTATTACCCGGTTCGTGCCGGTATTTTCAAGCGCGTTGTGGATTATGTGCGGGCCGTGGATGGTGTGAGTTTTGAGTTGCAGCAGGGTAAAACTTTGGCTTTGGTCGGTGAATCCGGTTGTGGAAAAACTACGCTGGGCAAGGCATTGTTAAATTTAATTGCGAGCAGGGCAGGGCAGGTAATGCTTTCAGGAACTGATTTAAGGCAATTGCGCGGCGAAGATTTACGTCAGCAACGGGCTGCGATCCAAATCGTGTTTCAAGATCCGTTCTCATCGATGAACCCTAGAATGTTGGTCGGCGACATTATTGCTGAGGGAATTAAATCATTGCGTCCAGACATTACCCACGAACAAATAACAGCGAAAGTTAAGCTGTTATTGCAGCAGGTGGGGTTACCGGAGCAAGCGGCGTTGCGTTATCCGCATGAGTTTTCCGGGGGGCAGCGGCAACGGATTTGCATTGCCCGGGCTTTGGCGGTTGAGCCTAAGGTGATTGTTTGTGACGAGCCGACCAGTGCCTTGGATGTGTCGGTGCAGGCGCAAATCATTAAGTTGTTGAAAACGTTGCAGTCTGAACAGGGCTTGAGCTATTTATTTATCACTCATGATGTGGGCATAGTTGCTGAAATTGCTGATGAAGTGGCGGTGATGTGTCAGGGTAAAATCGTAGAACATGGCATGGTGCAGCAGGTTTTGACTCAGCCACAGCATCCTTATACTCAGAAGTTATTGGCTGCGGTGCCGGTTTTAAAGAGTTGAAAGGGTAGGGCGGTGATAATTTCCGCCCTGAAAGTCAAGCTTTGACGAAGGGCTTTACTGATTTGGGGGGAATTTTTAACACAGACCCGACAGCCAGTTTTTCTTCTTTCAGCTGATTGATTTCAATAATCGCCTCAACCGAAATATCATGAAGTTTAGCAATGGCGTTTAAATCTTCGCCTTTCTTGATTTTGTGCTCTTCCCATTTAATCAGTTCATTTTTCGGCAGCTTTGCCAGTTTGCGTTTAAAAGACGCAGCATTGTCAGCTTTTACCAATAACCGGTACGAACCTTCCGGGGCGGTGATGGCGTGATTAAATGCAGGATTCAAATTAAAAAACTCATCCAGTGGCATTCCCGCCAGTTCAGCAGCCTTGCTTAAATCCAGTTGTGAATCAATATTAACTGCTTTGAAAAATGGCTCATTAGGAATATGTTGCAAAGGCAGATTGTATTTCTCTGCATGGGCGAATAATTTTGCAATCGCCAGCAATTTAGGGACGTATGCTTTGGTTTCTTCCGGCAAATCTAATGACCAGAAACTGGTGTCCAACGCCAGTTCAAGATTTTTATTAATCGCTTTTTGTACGTTCCGTGCCCCGACATTGTAGGATGCTAAAGCCAATAACCAGTCGCCGTTGAATTTTTTATGCAGTTTTTTCAGATAGCTGGTTGCCGCTTCGGTGGAAGCAAAAACGTCGCGTCGGCCGTCATACCACCAGTTTTGTTTTAAACCAAAAGTGACAGCGGTGGCGGGGGTGAACTGCCAAAGTCCGGCAGCCTCTGCCTGTGAATGGGCATGAACCCGAAATGCGCTTTCTATCATCGGCAAGAGCGCCAGTTCGCCCGGCAGTTGTTTCGATTCCAGTTCGTCAACAATAAGGTAAAGATAGGGTTGGGCGCGGCGTTGCAGGGTGATTAAACTTTTTGGGTGTTTGAGAAAGTTTTCCAGCTCTTGGGTAACGCGCGGATGGTCAACTTCAGGGAGGGCGTACATGGAGAACATCCGCGTCCACAGCGAATGGGTATATCGTTCAACAGCGGTTTTTGCGATTGCGCTAGAGGTGGCGGCAGATTCTTCAGAGAAATATTCCGATTTGCTATTTTCCTCGTCATGACTGGTCTGTCGAACCACAGTTTTTTGCGAGATGATAGGTTGCTGCGAGTTCTCTGGCTCGTGTTGGACCGCCAAAGGCTTTCCACCGCCATGACTGGCTATTTCAAGTACGGTCTGCTCAGTTTCGTCTACCGCCAGATGTTGAGCTGATTGTTGGGAGCAGCCTGTGGTTGTCAATGAAATCAAAATAAATAAATAATAGGATGACCTGTTAAAATTAGTTAATGTCATAGCCAATACCCCGGTAGTTCTTGTAATTTCTGAATTGTAACATCATAAACTTTGATTTTAATAGCTTTTTAACCCATAAAACCGCATAAAAATGAAACGAAAATTCTTATTCAGCTGTTATCAATCACCACGAGGCAAGCTGCTACAGGCATTGGAAGTGGATTATTTAAAGCGCTCCATTACTGTAGGCTGCAAACAGACTGTTTTGCAAATTGGCGGATTAGGGTGGGAAAATGAGTTTATAGACTGTTCTTTGTATCAACGATACACGATTCTTGATACTTTTGGTGAAGGCTATCAGGAGGCGAGTAAAATCAGGGCGCGGGCGTTTAGTCTGCCGATTCAGACCGAGAGTATTGATTTGGTGATTTTGCCGCATATTCTGGAGTTTGATGCACAACGTTTTCAAACCATGCGCGAGGTGGAGCGGGTGTTAAAACCGGAAGGGGATTTAATTGTATTAACTCTTAATCCCTGGAGTTTGTGGTTACGCACCCAATATCTATGGGATAGAAAACTGGCGGATTCCTGGTGGCAAGGACATTTTATCAGTCGCTCACGCTTGCTGGACTGGTTAAAATTGCTAAATTTTGAAGTTAAAACCACAGCCGAGTTTGATATAGATTCGGTTAAACTGAATATTGGAACATTTACCTTGAATAAGAATACTGTGTTGGCAACAGCGTATGCAATTAAAGCGGTGAAGCGGCGTTATACCTTGATTCCTTTAGCTGCGGAAAGTTATGAATCCCAGCCGGTATTTGCTGCCAGTGGTCTGGAATCATCAGGAAGAAATCAGCATGAGTGAGGTCGTGATTATTTACACTGATGGAGCGTGCAAGGGCAATCCGGGCATTGGCGGCTGGGGCGTGTGGTTGCAATATAAAGGCAAGGAACGCGAACTTTGTGGCGGTGAGTTGGAGACTACCAATAACCGGATGGAGTTGATGGCGGCAATTCAGGCACTGGAAGTTTTAACCCGCCCCTGTATGGTGGAGTTAAACACTGATTCCAAATATGTAGTACAGGGAATTCAGGAGTGGTTGCCAAACTGGAAAAAACGCGGCTGGAAAACTGCAGCAAAAAACCCGGTCAAGAATGAAGATTTATGGCGACGTTTAGACGAGGCGATGATTAGGCACCAGGTGAAATGGATTTGGGTCAGAGGACATTCAGGTGATTACGGCAATGAAAAAGCCGATAAACTGGCCAATCAAGGTATTGAGTCGCTGTAAAGGTCGGGGTTGTGGAAGCAGTTAATGCTTCCACAAAACCTTTGTTAAGCACTGGTAGCATTCGCAGCAGCCAACATTTTGGCTAACTCACCTTTGTTATACAAATCTATCATAATGTCACAGCCCCCCACTAATTGACCGTTAATATAGAGTTGTGGATAGGTTGGCCAATTGGAATAAGTTTTTAAAGCTTCACGAATTTCCAGATCTTCAAAAATATTTACTGCCGCAAATTGGACATGACAAGCTTGTAATACTTGCACTGCCTGGCTGGAAAAGCCACATTGAGGAAAATCCGGCGTGCCTTTCATATATAAAATCACGGGATTATTCTCAAGCTGACTTTTAATTCTCTCTATAACATCCATCAAAATTGCTCACATAAAAATAAAAAAACCGACTAATACTATCAAGATTAGAGCTATAAAAAAAGCCCTGTCTTAAAACAACAGTTGCTAGAGCCTTTTGAGAAAATTATAATTAAAAATTTTTTTAACGGGTAGCCTATCGATAGCGTATCGCTACCTTCTCCTGTTTTTAGATTGTAGGTAACACCATGACCAGCCATATTATGCCCACTTACGGACGTTTACCTGTCACTTTCACGCATGGCAAAGGTGCGTGGCTTTGGGACGATCAGGATAAACGTTATCTTGATGCGGTTTCAGGAATTGCAGTGTGTAATCTTGGTCATGCACATCCTGCGGTGCATAAGGCGATCGCCAAGCAAAGCAAAACCTTGATTCATACTTCTAATCTCTATCAAGTGGCGGCGCAGGAACAATTGGCCGATGTTTTAACTGCAAGATCGGGAATGGATAATGTATTTTTCTCTAATTCCGGAGCAGAGGCCAATGAAGCAGCAATCAAACTGGCGCGTTGCTATGGTCATCAAAAAGGTATCCTCAAGCCTGAAATCATCGTGATGGAGAAAAGCTTTCATGGCCGGACTTTGGCTACGCTGAGCGCAACCGGCAATCCCAAGGTGCAAAAAGGTTTTGAACCGCTAGTCGGCGGGTTTGTCCGTGTTCCTTATAACGACATTGCGGCAATCAAAAAGGTGGTGGCTAACCATAAAAACTGTGTAGCGATTCTGGTCGAGCCGATTCAGGGCGAAGGAGGCGTTAATATTCCGGCAGATGATTATCTGAATCAAATTCGCGATATTTGTGATAAGCACCATTTACTGATGATGCTGGATGAAATTCAAACCGGGATTGGCCGGACTGGAAAATTCCTGGCTTTTCAGCATAACAATATTGTGCCGGATGTTTGCACGTTGGCGAAAGCTTTGGGAAATGGCGTGCCGATTGGTGCCTGTCTGGCGCGTGGCAAAGCCGCAACTTTGTTCAGTGCGGGAATGCACGGCTCCACTTTTGGTGGTAATCCGTTGGTTTGCAGTGCGGCCTTAGCGGTGTTAAAGACCCTGGAAGAGGACGATTTAATTGCGCAAGCGGAAATCAAAGGCCAAGAAATAGCCGAAAGTTTTAGCAAAAAACTGCACGGCAATCCGCAAGTGCTTGAGATTCGGCACAAAGGTTTAATGATTGGTATCGAACTTGCGGAACCTTGTAGTGCCTTGGTTGCCGCTGCCCAGCAACAAGGTTTGTTAATCAATGTGACGAACGAAAAGGTGATCCGTTTGTTGCCGCCGTTGGTGATTAAAAATAAACAAATCAAGTTTTTGGTAAAAACCTTATCAGATTTGATTCAAGAACATACACAACCGATGTAACACTATGAAACAACCCAGACATTTTATTAGTCTGCATGATTTATCCAGCGATGAATTGCGTGCAGTGATTGGCCGAGCTACGGAGCTTAAAAAACATCGCGATCCTGATTATCAGCCTTTGAAAGGTAAAGTATTGGCGATGATTTTTGAAAAGTCATCTACCCGCACCCGGATTTCATTTGAAGCCGGGATGGCTCATTTTGGCGGCACTGCATTATTTTTGTCACCCAGAGATACGCAGTTAGGGCGTGGCGAGCCGTTGGCCGATAGTGCGAAAGTGATTTCCAGCATGGTTGACTGCATTATGCTTAGAACTTTTGCGCATGAAACCGTCACTACGATTGCACAATATTCCAAAGTGCCGGTTATCAACGGTTTGACCGATTATTCGCATCCTTGTCAGGTGCTGGCGGATATGCAAACTTTTTTTGAGCTACGCGGCGATATTGCCGGAAAAACGGTGACGTGGATAGGCGCAGGCAATAATATGTGTCACTCTTATATTGATGCGGCAATGTGTCTGGACTTTACAGTGAATGTTGCCTGCCCGGTGGGCTATGAGCCGAATGCTGAGCTGGTTGCTGCGGCCGGTAAACATGTGCAGCTGTTTTCTTCACCGCAGGAAGCGGCAAAAAATGCTGACTTAGTAACTACCGATGTTTGGGTCAGCATGGGAGAGGAACAGGAAAAACAGCAGCGCGAACATGATTTTAGAGACTATCAGGTTAATCAGGCGGTGATGAGTCAAGCCAAACCTGATGCTTTGTTTATGCACTGTTTGCCAGCGCATCGCGGCGAGGAAGTCACTGCGGAAGTCATTGATGGACCGCAAAGCGTAGTATTCGCTGAAGCTGAAAATCGATTGCACGCTCAAAAAGCCTTGCTGGAATTTTTAATTTGCAATTAACATGCAAAAACTCACTTACAACCGATAAACTGAGATACTCGTGAACATAAAAACAACGTCGATTTTTCTGTTACTTATGCTTAGCGGCCTAGCGAACGCTAAAACAGTCTATGTCACTGATAATATGTCATTTAATGTTAAAGTCGAAGATGATAACGCCAGTGCCGTTTTAACCACGGTAACTAGTGGTACGCCTTTAACCCTGCTGTCAAAAAAGCGCAGCTCCGAGTATGCAAAAGTACGTTTGGCAACAGGACAGACCGGGTTTATCTTGAACAGTTATTTAATTCCCCAGCCTGCAAACAAATGGTATCTGGAAAAAGTCACCGCCGAACTGGAAGATCTTAAGCAGGAACACAGCAAAACCGAGCAGGAACTGGCAACCATCAAAAAACGCGGTGCAACCGCTATCACCGAGGCTTTGACAAAGGAACGGGACAAGTTGGCAGCTGAATTAAATCAGTTACGTCTTGTTTCCGCAGACGCAGTTGAAGTAAAAAAACAACGGGATATTTTGCAGGAAGATTTTATTCGGGTTAATAAAGAGTTTGAGCAGATTAAGCTGGAAAAAAAGACCCTCGAAACCAATGCCAATCAGAACTGGTTTATGTATGGTGGCTTGTTATCGCTATTTGGGGTGTTGCTGGGCTATATTCTGCCAAAATTAAGCTGGCGGAAAAAATCACATAACTGGGATACGTTTTAAAATTCGCATTAGATAAAATTACTAACCGGAATGCACAGATTCTTTTTGCATTCCGCACACAAAAAAGGAAAACACAATGGCTAATTCAGGTGATAAATCAACCCGCGCTTTTTCATCGCTGGTAGTAGACGGCATGGAACGGGCGCCCAGCCGTGCTATGTTGCACGCGGTCGGTTTTAATAATGAAGATTTTAAAAAGCCGCAAATTGGTATTGCCTCAACCTGGAGTATGGTCACGCCATGCAATATGCACATCAATAAGCTGGCGGATGAAGCGGCAAAAGGTGTAGATCAGGCGGATGGTAAAGCGGTGATTTTTAACACGATTACCATTTCTGACGGCATTTCAATGGGGACCGAAGGCATGAAATATTCCCTGGTTTCGCGGGAAGTGATTGCCGATTCGATTGAAACTGTAGTGGGATGCCAAGGTTTTGACGGTGTCGTTGCGATTGGAGGCTGCGACAAAAATATGCCTGGCTGCATGATTGCAATTTCCCGGTTAAATCGTCCGGCGGTTTTTGTCTATGGCGGGACGATTATGCCCGGTTGCCATAAAGACAAAAAACTGGATGTAGTTTCCGTATTTGAAGCCGTTGGAGCCAGAGCCAATAATAAAATTGATGATGAAGAATTGGCGCAAATTGAAGCGAAAGCGATTCCGGGCGCAGGTTCGTGCGGCGGCATGTATACTGCTAATACCATGGCTTCTGCGATTGAAGCTTTAGGGATGAGTTTGCCGAACAGTTCAGCGCAAAATGCCATTTCTGAAGAAAAACGTCTGGATTGTGAGCGGGCTGGGGCGGCAGTGCTGGAATTATTAAAGCACGACATCAAGCCTAGCGACATCATGACCAAGCCTGCGTTTGAAAATGCAATTACCGTGGTGATTGCTCTAGGCGGTTCTACCAATGCGGTGCTGCATTTATTGGCAATGGCCAATGCGGCAAAAGTCGATTTAACTCTGGATGATTTTACCCGTATTGGTGCGCGTGTGCCGATGTTGGCGGATTTGAAGCCGAGCGGTAAATATCAAATGTCGGAATTGGTCGCGATTGGCGGTATTCAACCGCTGATGAAAATCCTGCTGGAGAAGGGATTGCTGCATGGTGATTGTTTGACTGTTACCGGTAAGACTTTGGCAGAAAATCTGGCAGATGTGAAACCGTATCCTGTCGAACAGGATATTATTCACGCTCTGGATAATCCGATTAAAAAAGACAGTCATCTTGTTGTATTGTATGGAAATCTTGCAGCCGAAGGTGCGGTTGCTAAAATCACCGGCAAGGAAGGACTGGTTTTCACCGGCACGGCAAAAGTATTTGATGCCGAAGAGCAGGCACTGCAAAGCATTTTGAATGGCGACATTGTGAAAGGTGACGTGATTGTGGTGCGTTATGAAGGCCCTCAAGGCGGGCCGGGAATGCGGGAAATGTTATCTCCGACCGCAGCGATTATGGGCAAAGGTTTAGGCAAAGAAGTCGCATTGATTACTGACGGACGTTTTTCAGGCGGCACACATGGTTTTGTAGTCGGGCATATCAGTCCCGAAGCTTATAGCGGTGGTGCCTTAGCGATTGTGAAAAATGGCGATAAAATCACCATTGATGCAGAAACCAAGCAATTGACCCTGCATGTTTCCGATGATGAAATTGCACAACGTTTGTCTACATGGAAACAGCCACAGCCTCGTTATACGCGCGGAGTGTTGGCAAAATATGCGAAACTGGTCAGTTCCGCTTCCAAAGGTGCAGTGACGGATAATTAAGTCGTCATGGGACAGAGTGCAAAATAAGCCTTGCACTCTGTTCAGGTTTATTTTGAAAACTCAAAAAAGCACAATCAAGCAAGAAATTTACCCGTTTTGTCGTTGTGCTTTTCAATTTCTTTTCGCAGTTGTTTCTGTTTCTTTTTCTCACGGTAAGGCAAGCTCAAAAAATAAGCCGCAACAGCCAATAACAACCAGAATTTGATTCTAAACATCATTTCCAGTTGCCCCAGCATGATAGGACTTTCTGCAAGGTATATGTTGATGGTGTCGAAGATTTCCATTGCCCGCTCCTTTAAGTGAAGTTTGCAAAGAGTGTCAATAACTGTCGTCAATGAGTGACCGGCGAGAGATTAAAGCCTATCACATTGAATATCAAGCGTTAAGAGTGTTTAGGCTTGCGCTTTAACCTCTGTGAGATTAATTTCCCGTCCGTTTGCTGCGGGGTAGTTTATTCTAGCGGCGTTTGCCTTTTTTGCTGGCGGAGTCTTCAAAATTAACTTTTAAAGTTTTTTCACCGTACATAAAGCCGTCTAGTTTTGCGATAGCCGCGCGGGCTTCGTGGCCTTCCATGCCAATAAAACCAAAACCTTTGCAACGGCCGTTAAACAAATCGGTTACCAGCTCAATGGAGCGCACTTTGCCAAACTGAGAGAATAAAGCCAATACGCTGGCTTCAGTGGCATCGGTAGGTAGGTTTCCAACAAATAATTTTTTCAAAAGAGCTGTTCCTTGTTTGAGGATAAAAAAGCTTGCATGAGATTAACTCGGTAATCCGAACACACAATGCGTGAGGTACTGCGTAATGCTAGGTGACAGATTTTGCTCCTCAATCCGCCTGGTTTTGATTTAAGTGCTGGCAATGACAGGGCATAAACACAACAATGGGGAACATTGTTTTGCGGGTTGTTGTGCGTTTGGCTGGGATGAACTGGAATTAAGGCCAGTTTCCTGCAACTGGGGAAAACGCGCTATGAACTTTCAACCTGCCCTTATGATACCACAAATGAATAACAAAGTTTTTGTAAAAACAATATATTACGCTGAGCAGAATTAATTTTCTCCATTCAGATTTGGCATTTTTATAATTTGCCGAAGTATTGATTCGTTGAGCTAGTTTGAGCCGCCACCATGTTGTTTTGCTTTGTTTAAGGCCTTTTCTAAAGGCACAACCAAAGCATCATCAACTAAGGTATTTTCCAAATCCGCTAACACGTTTTCCATATAATCAACAAAGGCACCGTATTGAATGCTCAATTGATTAATGTCTTCAATGGCATTGTCAATATATTGCAAGGTTAAGTTATTAGCGGCAGCCAGGGCGATTTCTGCGGCTTTCTCCGGGGCTTGATAATCTTGGGCAACAGTCATCAGCGCCTCATACATGGCCTGATATTGTGCTGTTGCGATAGCTGAGTTAACTGCCATTTTTACACTCCTTAAGGTTTACTGGATTGATAATATAAAAAGGATTGGCGCATTTTTAACACAACCTTACTAAAGTCATTGGTTGCCAACACTTCAACACTTTGCTGTTTTTCTGCGACCTGCTGCATCAGCTTTAACTGAAACTCCAGTTCATTCAGCATATAAGTATAAACAGTCAGCATTTGCCGATACGCATCTAAGGTTCGGTTCTGTTGTTTCGCCTGCTCGGCTAATTCCAGAATCTGTTCTTTCAAACTGAGTAATTCGGCAATGCTTTGCGCTGAGTTGTCACTGCCGGGTTTTGAGGCTAATTTGATTTTTTTAAATCCTGCACCGCTTGTGGATTGGGCAATCATGGCCAGATTTTCATTCAGCGTTTTAACAATCGGCAATGCGGTTTTATTTCGGTTTTCAAGCGAAACGGTATCGGCTATTTTGACGAAGTCAGCGATTTTTCTGGCGATTTTGAAATTGATTTGTTGATAGCGGTAAGTATTTAAACCATAGCGCACCCGATAAAACAGTGCCGCATCTTTGCGCATATCGCCAAGCAGTTGGGTGCTGATAATAGGGGATACTTTCAGTAGCACCGTAAGGGTTTTATGTTGTTCATAAATTTTCCCCAGTTCCGCTGCGATACCGCTTAAAGCTGCAAAAGCCGGCGAAATATTGGATGCGCTACTGACGATGGCTTTGCCTGAAATACCGACAATATTGCGGAGTAATTCTTTGGTTTTGTCTTTGGTTTCAGGTGGTTTTCCAGCGATCAGACTGGTTAACGCCTGATTATAGGAGTCAATGACTTCCCAGGCTTTAAAGCGAATGGCGACATCATCAATCGAATCTTCGGGCAGCACCAGTTGATTGGTTTGAAAGGTAGACTGGCGCAGATAAGGAATACCTTGTTGCTGTTGATCCAGAGCGAGTTTTTCTTTTTTGGCCGCAGCGTAATCCATCAGAACCAGTTCGCTGCTTTTGCGAACTTGCTCAAAGGTGCGCAAGTAGTCTGAAAACTCGCGTTCTGGAATGCTGGCGCAGCTATTGAGGCTTGCAACAATGACCAAAGCGATGGAAAGCTTTTGCCAGCGGTATGATTTTGAAAATGATGTTATACCTGTCATTTGCATTGCCGATTTACTCCAGAGCCAAAGATTGCTTTCTCACAGATAACTTTTCCGAAAGAAGATTATCTGGGGGGATTATGCCAGCAGCATTTTGAATGCGAGCTACGAAAGGCGCTTTCTGGCTTTGGCTAACCGTTTTTTCAGAGGATTAAGTTGTGAATCATCCAGTTCATTTTCTTCCAGATCTTCAATAACAGATTCAAGATAGTCTATGAAATCAGCGTACTGCTCTTCCAGTTCGTCATCATCGTCCTGTTCATTGTCAATAAACTGGAGTTCAAGTTCGTTAGCAGCAGCAGATGCAATATCGGCTACATCAGGCGGTACGTCATAATCCTGCGCTATTTCCATCAACACATCACAGGTAAGCTGATATTCTTCAATTGCCAAATTTTGATTAATAGTCATGTCGGTATTCCTTAGGGTTGTTGAGATGTCTAAACACGCAGCGGTGTTGCGAAATAGTAGCGTTAAAATTACGCGCTGCCAATAACTGTAGCTATCATTATCTTTGCTGGTTCTAAAATGACGCCGCTGTTCGCGCAGTGCGGTTTATCAAAACTAGCGAAAGTATTGTTATAATGCCACTTTTCAAACGAACAACGCCAATGATTAATTCACTTAAATATTTCGCTGTAGTGCCTGCCGCTGGTGTAGGGAAACGGATGCAGGCAGACCGCCCGAAACAATATTTGTCACTGTGCAATCACACCGTCATAGAACATACCTTATCACGGCTATTAGAAGCTGAGGCTTTCACTACCGTCGCAGTAGCGATTTCGGTGGAAGACCCTTATTGGCCAGAGCTTGAAATATCCAGACATCCACAGATTTTAACTGCAGCCGGTGGCAAAGAACGCGCTGATTCAGTGCTTTCAGCATTAAAAAGTTTAGAAAATCAGGCAGCGGCTGATGATTGGGTTTTGGTACACGATGCCGCCAGACCGTGCATTACTTCGGCTGATATCCACAAACTGATAGAAACTCTGAAACAGGATGCGACCGGCGGTATTTTGGCGTTACCTTCGCACGACACTTTAAAACAGGTGGATGGCTGCCAGATTCAGCAAACGTTAGACAGACGCACGGTATGGCGGGCTTTAACGCCGCAAATGTTCAGGTTTGGCGCGTTAAAACAAGCATTGGAACAAACCCAAGGCAATCTTGCCATTACCGATGAAGCGAGTGCGTTTGAATTAATCGGACAATCCGCCAAAATTGTCGAAGGTCGCCCTGACAATATCAAAATCACTCAACCGGAAGATTTACTTTTGGCGCAATTTTATCTGGAGCAACAATGATACGAGTAGGACAAGGTTATGACGTGCATCGCTTTAAAGCGGGCGATTTTATTATTTTAGGCGGAGTCACCATTCCTTACGAACAAGCGTTGGAAGCACATTCTGACGGTGATGTGGTTTTACATGCCTTAGCGGATGCTTTATTGGGGGCGGCGGCGTTAGGCGATATTGGCAAACATTTTCCCGACACCGACCCCGAATTTAAAGGCGCGGATAGTCGGGTGTTATTGCGGCATGTTTATAAAATTGTCCAGGAAAAAGGCTACAAACTGGTGAATGCCGACGTTACCATTATTGCTCAGTCTCCGAAAATGGCTCCGCATATCAGGGCAATGTGCGCCAATATTGCCGAAGATTTGGAAGTCGAAGTCGATTTTATTAATGTTAAAGCTACTACCACTGAAAAACTGGGTTTTGAAGGCCGCAAAGAAGGGATTGCGGTGCAAGCTGTGGTGTTAATCGAAAACTGATGGACAAACAAACGCTGATTCAGCAAGTCAAAACCCTCATTTTGCAACACGCCAGGCCGGAACGGATTTGGCTGTATGGCTCACACGCTTTAGGCACCGCGAAAGCGGAAAGCGATATTGATATTGCCTTTTGGGATAGTAATCATCCTGACTTATTGGCGATTAAAGCAAGCGTTGAAGAACTGAATAGTCTGGTCAAGGTAGATATAGTTGAATTGTCTGCTTGTGAATTGCGTTTCCAGCAGCGGGTCAAAGGCCAAGGCATTGTGTTGTTTAGTGCCGATAAAAAACTACGCGCTGAGGACGGCTTGCATAATTTTTCTAAAGCATTGGATAAATTCGCCCAAATCGTTGATAAACAGCAGCAATTTACTGAAGATGGTTATCAGGATATTTATCTGGATTTGCTGGTGAAACGTTTTGAATTTACTTTTGAAATGTCCTGGAAGGCGATTAAACGCTATCTGGAATTTGTCGGTCTGGAATCCTGTTACAATCCGCGCAGTTGTTTTAAAGAAGCCTATCAGCAACAACTGCTTGATAATGAAAGAGTTTGGCTGGACATGATAGAAATGCGCAATTTAAGCAGCCATGTCTACGATGAAATTCAAGTCAGCGGCTTATTGCTGCAACAAACTGATTTTCACCAGAGTTTTTTGAGTTTAAAAGAAAAACTTGCCACAGCATTAGCTTAAACATGCCAATCTCTATCACATTGCCAGTTTGGGCTTACGCCTACGGTTCTCCTGCGGCAACCGGCAAAATTAAAACATTAGCGGCTGATTTTATCGTTGAAGAAATATTGCCGTTTCAACCGGAAGGTCAAGGCGAGCACGTTTTTCTGCAAATTCAAAAAACTGGCGAAAATACCGAATATATCGCCCGGCTTTTGGCCAGAGTTGCCGAGGTTAGACAGCGTGACATCGGTTTCGCCGGATTAAAAGACCGTCATGCCGTCACCACACAATGGTTTAGCGTTTGGTTGCCTGGCAAAGCTGACCCTGACTGGTCTGCGGCTGAAACCGAAAACATCAAAATTCTGCAAGCGCTTCGTCATCCGCGCAAATTAAAACGCGGCGTGTTAAGCGGTAATAACTTTACCATCACCATTCGGGATTTTGCCGGTGACAAAGAACAAACCGTCGCAACATTAGCGGCGATTAAAAGCCAAGGCTTCCCGAATTATTTCGGCGAACAGCGTTTTGGCAATAACGGGCAAAATATCAATACTGCTTTGGCATTATTTGCCGGCGCGAAAATGAAACCGGAACAGCGCAGCATTTATTTGTCCGCAGCACGTTCTTATTTGTTCAATTTGATTTTGTCGCAGCGGGTTAATCTGCAAAACTGGAATCAAGCCATTGCCGGTGATGTTTGTATGATTAATCAATCCAACAGTTATTTCAAAGCTGAAAACATTGATTCGGCTCTGCGGAATCGTGTTGCAAATGCTGAAATTCATCCAACCGCCTGTTTGTACGGCAAAGGTGGAAATGCGGCAACCCAAAACGCCTTGGAAATCGAAAATGCAGTGCTTGCCTCGAATTCTCAATTAACCCAGGGCTTAATAAATTTTGCCGTAGACATGGATAGACGGGCGTTACGAACTCAGGCGGAAAATTTACACTGGCAGTTTTTAGATTCCAATACCTTGCAACTGAGTTTCTTTTTAAGCGCGGGGAGTTATGCAACGGCTTTGCTTCGGGAGCTGATTGGAGTTTAAAGATGAAAAAAATTATTCCGTTATTGATTGTGTTATCCGCTCTGATATTTGGCAATATTAGCCAGGCAGAGCCAGTTCAAAACCCTGAACTGTTGGCACAGAATAATAGTGATGTTTTGGCGCAAGCCTTTGCCGACGGCACCAGCAATATTCAGGTGGAAGGGAAAGGTACAGTGTTAAAATTACTGAAAGACGATTTGCAGGGGAGAAAACATCAAAAATTCTTGCTCAAATTAGCTTCAGGGTTAACCGTTTTAATAGCTCATAATATCGACTTATCAGCACGAATTGAAAATCTGAACGTCGGTGATGAAGTGGCTTTTTACGGTGAATATGAATGGAATAATAAAGGCGGCGTTATTCACTGGACCCATCACGACCCGCGCGGACAGCATATTAACGGCTGGCTGAAGCATCAAGGTAAAACTTACCAATAATTTATCAAGAGAACAACTTATGGATTTAATTCTGCTGTTAAAAGCACTTATTTTAGGAATTGTGGAAGGCTTGACAGAGTTTTTGCCCATTTCCAGCACCGGGCATTTAATTTTGGTGGGTGATTTGCTGCATTTTAATAATGAGCGCGGCAAGGTGTTTGAAATTGTGATTCAAACCGGCGCGATTCTGGCGATTTGCTGGGAGTATCACCATAAAATTGCTGCTGTTTTGACGGGGTTATTAAAATGGCAGGATGATGCAAAAAAATTCACACTGAATTTGATGATTGCTTTTATGCCGTTAGCGGTATTGGGCTTAATCTTTGGTAAGTTTTTAAAAGCGCATTTATTCAAGCCTGTGCCGGTGGCTTTGGCTTTTATTGTGGGAGCATTTATTATTTTCTGGGCCGAAAAGCGCGAACATAAAATCACTATTACTGCGGTAGAAGATTTAACCCCGCTGGATGCACTTAAATTGGGTTTTGCCCAGGCTTTGGCCTTGATTCCCGGCACTTCCCGTTCTGGTGCCACGATTATCGGCGGCTTGCTGTTTGGATTATCCCGCAAAGCCGCAACTGAGTTTTCGTTTTTTCTGGCGATTCCCACCTTGATTGTGGCGGGCTTATACGATTTATATAAACATCGCGACTTATTACATAGCGATGATGTATCGCTGTTTGCAGTGGGGTTAATCGCATCTTTTTTCAGTGCCTTGCTGGCAGTGCGTGGGTTATTGCGCTACATCAGTCATCACGACTTTACCATATTTGCCTGGTACCGGATTGTGTTTGGGATTGGCGTGATTGCCACCGCTTATAGCGGTCTGGTGCAATGGACAGTTGATTGAACTAGAGCTGAAATTTTTAATTTAACACCTTGATAAATTAAATTTCCCCCATGCTGCGATTTTTTAAGCACCTGTTTAGATAAAGTACAATAAAATACCCAAGCTGACTGGCATTACCCCTACGTAAAAAATTAACACTTCAAATGACAAATATATTCGCCCAACTCGGTGCCAAAACCCGCAAAACCTTTGCCAAACTGGGGCGCGGTACTTTTTTCTTAGGATTTACCCTGCTCGGATTTTTAGACGTGGTGTTGCGGCCACGCCTGTTTAGCAAGCAAATGTTTTCGGTCGGAGTGTTGTCGTTTCTGATTATCAGCATTTCCGGGCTGTTTGTCGGCATGGTTTTAGCATTGCAAGGCTATTACACCTTAAGCGATTTTGGCGCCGAAGAGGCGTTGGGGCAAATGATCGCTACTTCATTGGTGCGGGAATTGGGGCCGGTAGTTACGGCGTTATTATTCGCAGGCCGCGCCGGTTCTGCCTTGACTGCGGAAATCGGCCTGATGAAAGCCACCGAACAATTATCAGGCATGGAAATGATGGCGATTGACCCGTTAAAGCGGATTATTTCACCGCGTTTTTTAGCCGGCTGGGTATCGATGCCATTATTAGCGGCGATTTTCAGCAGCGTTGGGGTATTGGGCGGACATCTGGTTGGAGTCGGGATGCTGGGGGTGGACGATGGCGCCTATTGGGCGCAAATGCAGGCCAATATTGATTTTCAGGACGATATTATTAACGGTATCATAAAAAGCATCGTCTTTGGTTTTGTAGTGACATGGATTGCACTGTTTGAGGGCTATGACGCCGTTCCTACTTCCGAGGGCGTAAGTCGCGCCACAACCCGCACCGTTGTCAGTTCCGCTTTTAGCATTTTAGGTCTGGACTTTATCCTCACCGCTCTTATGTTTGGAGATATTTAACATGCAGTATTCAACAACCCAGGACACTTTAGTTGGGCTATTTGTAGCCAGCGGAATTGCCGCACTTTTTTTCATGTCGATGAAAATCAGTAACTTGGGCGAGTTTAGCGAAAAAAATAATTATACCATCAGTGCCGATTTTGCAAATTCCGGCGGATTGAAGGTGAAATCGCCGGTGGTAGTTGGCGGGGTGCGTATCGGTCGGGTTACTGCCATTACCCTGAACCCGAAAAACTTTCGCTCTGTGGTCAAAATGAGCATTGAACCGCAATACAACAATCTGCCTGACGATACCACTGCCAGCATTTTTACAGCCGGTTTGTTGGGTGAACAATATATCAGCCTTTCGCCCGGCGGCTCCGATGATCTTTTAAAAAATAACAGCAAAATAGAAATCACCCAGTCTGCGGTGGTGCTGGAAGAGTTAATCGGGCAGTTTTTATTTAAAGACAAAGACGCTGAGAAAAAATGATCCCACTTTCATTAACGGTAAAATCGGATGAATTAGCGGTGCTCAGCGGCGATTTGACCTTTGCCACCATTAATAAAAAAACCGTGCGACTCATTGATTTTAAAAAAATTAACCATGAGCTGGTGATTGACCTTGCCGAAATTAATAATAGTGACAGTGCGGGCTTGGCCTTGATTATTGAATGGCTGAAACAGGGCAAGACAGGACAGGCGCAGCTGCGGTTCAAGAATATACCGTTACAGTTACTGACGCTGGCTAAACTCTCCGGGTTTGATTTAATCCCTTATTTTGCTGGTGCCGCTTAATTGGCACTATTGTTTTTAGCTTTAGCTCACAGAATACCCAGAATACAAAAAACAACAGCGCGGAAAAATGACCTTCCGCATCACTCAATTCTTTAAATTTACAGGCTACTTATTCCAAATGGATAAACTAAAAATTACTGGCGGCACCCAACTTGCGGGAGAACTAAAAATCTCCGGTGCCAAAAACGCGGCGTTACCAATTTTGGCGGCAACCCTTCTTTCGGACGTGCCGGTTAGCATCGGCAATATTCCGCATTTGCGTGACATCACTACCACCATGGAATTACTGGGGCGGATGGGAACACAGCTGGTGCTGGATGAAAAAATGAATGTCGAAATTGATACCCGTTCCGTGGATAAACTCGATGCACCGTATGATCTGGTTAAAACCATGCGGGCTTCAATTCTGGTATTGGGGCCATTGCTGGCGCGTTTTGGCGAGGCGCACGTTTCCTTGCCTGGCGGCTGTGCGATTGGCTCACGTCCGGTGAATATCCATATTGATTCGCTGATTAAAATGGGCGCGGACATTCGGGTGGAAGCGGGCTATATTCACGCCAAAGCCAAGCGTCTGAAAGGTTGCCGGCTGGTGCTGGATTTAATCACCGTGACCGGCACAGAAAATATTTTAATGGCGGCGACCTTGGCAGAAGGCACCACCATTATTGAGAATGCGGCAAAAGAGCCGGAAGTCACCGATTTGGCGCATTTTTTAAACAAAATGGGCGCGAAAATTTCCGGTATCGGTACCGATGTTTTGACTGTTGAAGGGGTAGAGCGGTTAGGCGTGGAAGGTTTGCATTACGACATTCTGCCGGACCGGATTGAAACCGGCACTTATCTGGTTGCCGCAGCCATTACCGGCGGCAGCATTAAAGTTAAAAATACCGACCCGAACATTTTGGACGCAGTGCTGGATAAATTGCGTGAAGCCGGGGCGGAAATTAATACCGGTGAGGACTGGATTGAGCTGAACATGCACGGCAAAACTCCGAAAGCCGTTTCGATTCGCACTGCGCCGTATCCGGCTTTTCCAACCGATATGCAGGCACAATTTGTGGCTTTGAATGCGGTGGCTGATGGTGTCGGTATTATTACTGAAACCATTTTTGAAAACCGTTTTATGCACGTGCAGGAGTTGCAACGGATGGGGGCGAACTTACGGATTGAAGGCAACACCGTGATTTGTACCGGCGTGAAAAAACTCACCGGCGCACCGGTGATGGCGACTGATTTGCGGGCTTCTGCCAGTTTGGTGATTGCGGCGCTGGTTGCAGAAGGCGATACCCTGGTAGACCGGATTTATCACATCGACCGTGGCTATGACCATATTGAAGAAAAACTGTCGCAACTGGGCGCAACGGTTCGCCGTGTTCCTGCTTAAGGTATGACTATGCTTACGATTGCTGTTTCAAAAGGTCGAATTTATGAAGATGCGTTACCATTATTGGCAGCTGCGGGAATCAGCCCTACCGATGACCCGGATACCAGTCGCAAACTGATTTTGCAAACCACCCGCCCGGATGTGCAACTGGTGATTATTCGCGCCACTGACGTGCCGACTTTTGTGGAATATGGTGCGGCAGATTTAGGAATTACCGGCAAAGATGTGATTATCGAACATGGTGCGGAAGGATTGTATGAGCCGCTAGATTTAGGGATTGCCAAATGCCGGATGATGACGGCGGCGCGGGTTGATGCGCCACCGATTGGGCGCCGGGTGCGGGTTGCGACCAAGTATGTCACGATTGCCCGCAATTATTTTGCCAGTTTGGGAATTCAGGCGGAAATCATCAAACTGTATGGCTCGATGGAGCTCGCGCCGTTGGTGGGCTTGGCGGATTATATTGTGGATTTGGTGGATACCGGCAACACTTTAAGAGCCAATGGGCTGGAGCCGAAAGAGCTGATTATGCCGATTAGCTCGCGTTTGATTGTGAATAAAGCCGCGATGAAAATGAAACATCAGGCGATTCAATCCTTGATAGATCAGTTAGAGCTGACTTTGAATAATCAAGCGGCTTAAGCTTTAAATTTCCTTTCTTGGTTAGATTGTCGGGTTAGCTTTTTAATGGTAAAAAGTTCAATCCGACAACACTTGCCTTTATTTTTAAGATTCTTAAAAGAGAGAAATAGCCATGTCATCAGAAGCCATTGCCACTGTTGTTAAAATGATGGGCACGTTACCAGACGCAACTCAATATCAGGTTATCGAGCATTTACAAGCTTATATCGCGGATTTGCAAGATGAATTACGTTGGGATGCAACTTTTGCAAAAACACAAACTAACTTAGTGGAAAAGGCGCGATTGGCAAAACAACAGATTGCTGCGGGTAATGAGTTGGTTTTTGATTGGAAACCATGATGATTATGAGCGGTTTTTTTTAGGCTAAGAAAGCGCAATTTGATAACAGTGGTTGTTTTGGTGCGATGGGTTTTGCTGTCGCTCTACCCATCTTACGAATTATCCATCCTAGTTATTTGTTACAGCTTGGAGTCAGTGTTGCAATATCAAGAACAATCTATAAAATCACGGTTTCGACATCATCATATAAATATATTGATTGATGAAATAGAAAAAGTGTATTTTGAATCAAATATTAAATTCGATAAAAGCAGCCAGTTATCAAAATTTTTAAAAAGTGGCAGAAAACTTGCAAAATCTTGGGAGCTAGGTGAATCAAATCAAACTGATATGTCTTTGTTATTTACAACACTTCATGTTGAAAGAATTGCTCAGGTAATTCGTGAATTACAGTTTGAAGAAAAAAAGAAAAAATATTTAAAAGACCTTTTAAACGGAACTTTAGATTTTTTCGAGCGTAAACAGTCTCATGCAAAAAGTATATTATGGGAATTAGAGGTTTGGATTAAAATAAAAAAGTCTATTCCTGAAGCATACTTAGATGAACCAGATGTTGTTGTAACTTTAGACAAGACAAAAATTGCAATCCCATGTAAAAAAATATTTTCTGAAAAAAGTGTAGAGAAAGTATTGTCTAATGCAGTTTCACAAATAGAAAAAAATAATTTTCAATTTGGTATTGTTGCCATAAATATTGATGATTTATTGCCAGAAAAAACAGTATTAAATGCAAAAACATTTAAAGAGTCAGCAGATAAATTGCATAATTTTAATTTGCAGTTTTTAAATAAGCATGAACGTTATTTTCTAAAATATTTCTCTGAAAGTCGAATTATTGCTGTAATCATATCATCATCAATAATATCTGATATTCACTATGAATCGCCTAAATTCAATAATTTTCATCAATGGACTATGTGGACAGTACCAAATCTTAACTCACAACACCAAAATCAAATTAAAGAGTTCAATCAAAAAATTATGACTTAAACTATTCCTGCTGTTTTTGATATGTGGTGTTCAAAAGGTTATTAGTATGCAATTATATAAATTGTCATTCCCAAATGGAAAAGAATACATTGGTATTACCAAGCATACAGCAAAAGAGCGTTTTAGAAGGCACTGTGAATCAACTTCAAAAAAACATCCTGCTCAACATGCTATTCATAAATTTGGTAAGGAGAGCGTAATTATTAAGGTCTTAGCGACGATTGATGATTGGGAATTACTTTGCTTGGCTGAACAAGAAGCTATTGAAAAGTTTAATACAATGTCCCCAAATGGATACAATTTAACTGCGGGTGGTGATGGGTCTATAGGATTTAGACATTCAGAAGAATCTAAAATAAAAATGTCTGAAAGTGCTAAAAAGAAAGTTCTAACAGAAGAACATAAGCAAAAGTTAATTGATGCAAGTAAAAATAGAGTTTATACGGATGAAGACAGAGCAGCTATATCTGCCAGATATAAAGGAAGAAAAATCCCTGAATGGCAAAGAGAGTTATTGATAAAGGTAAATTTAGGTTCAAAAAAATCATTAGAAACAAGAGCAAAAATATCTGAAAAAGCTAAAGGTAGAAAAATATCTAATGAAACAAAACAAAAAATATCCGCATCATCTAGGAATGTAATAAAACAGAACAAAACGGGATATACAGGCGTTTATCAAATAAAAAACGGTAAATATGTAGCAAGAGCAAGATTTAATAGCAGAAAAACATCTATAGGCACTTTCAATACTCCAGAAGAGGCTTCTAATGCATATCAAAATTTTATAAAGTCACTTTTAGCTTAGCTCACTAACCCGTAAGATGTATAGAGTGACAACGAAACCCATCACAAGCTTTTCTTTTTATACTGAAACCTGAAAAAAGGCGGTAAAAAATGACTCTCTCAAAAGCAGTAAACTTTACCCTCAAAGAAAATGAAATTTCATTTATAACCGATATGGTCAAAAATGGTCGATTTGCAAACCGTGCCGAAGTGATTCGCGCGGGGCTACGTTTGCTAGAAGATTATGAATGCCAGCAAAAAACCAAACGATTGCAAGTTTTAATCGCTCAAGGCGATGCCGATATAAAAGCAGGGCGAGTGACGGAATATGCCAGTGCTAGCGCATTGGCAAACCGCATCAAAGGAGAATAGCTATTAAACCGTTGCGCTTAATTGTCACTGATACCGCCGAAATGGATTTGGCTGAAATGTACCAATATATCAAAGCAGAAAATCCAACTGCGGCAGACGATTTTATAAAAGATATGACCGATACATTGTTCAATTTAGCGCAATTGGGAATTACGGGGTCGCCACGCGATTGGATTAGTGACGGATTACGGGCTTTTCCTTATCGAAACCGCTGTTTTTATTTTCGGATTGTGGATGATGCAATGATTGTCGTGCGGGTATTGCATGGGCGACAAGATGTAAACGCGCAGGAGTTTTCATTTAATTAACTTGTAATTTGCAATAGTTATAGCGTATTGCGACGTATGTTAAATCACCTACATTTTGAACAAACTTAAATTAACGCTTTAGAACAAACACTATGACAGAATTAAACATAACCCGCCTCGATGCCACTGAACCGGATTTTGCCGCGCAATTACAAAACCTGTTAGTCAAGTAGATTGGGCAAATTGCTATGCCCACCTTTTTTCAGCTTATCACGGCGGGCAAAAAAGTGTGCCCGCCCTACAGCTTTGCCATTCAGTAGCAAAATATAAACAGCTTTAGCTTGGGAACGAGATAAATTTTATTCAGCACAATCACACTCGCCAATGTCTTCAAACCAAATCTGTGGCGATTGCTCGATAAAACGACTCATCAGCGCGATACAGGATTCATCGTTCATTTCAACGACCTTAACTCCTGCTTCTTTCAACCAGTCTAAATGGCCGGCAAAATTGACCGATTCACCGACCACCACCGTACCAATATTGAATTGTCGAATCAGGCCGGAGCAATACCAGCAAGGCGCCAAGGTTGTGACTAAAATTTTGTCGCGGTAATTAGTTTGACGACCGGCTTTGCGGAACGCATCAGTCTCACCATGTACAGAAGGATCATTATCCTGAACTCGGCGATTACGGCCGCGTCCTAGCAGTTTCCCCTCACTGTCAAATAAAGCCGCACCCACTGGCACACCACCTTCGTCAAAACCAGCCTGTGCTTCGGAAAATGCAACTGCCAACATGTTTTTATAGTTCATGCAAAAGCCCCCTCAGAGTGAATATATGCTGAGAAATATTCTACTGCTAAACACAAATTGTTGCCGCTAAACTGTTAAGTTTGGGTAAGATAACGGCCTGGAAAAATGCCGGTTACGCAAACTGAGTTAGAAATAAACACAATGAATCAACTTTATGCCAAGGATTTTATTGAAACCGACGAGGGGCTGATTTTTGCCGTGGTACAAAATGGCACAGAGCAAGGTAAAGCGCTGTGTTTTCTGCGTTACGTTTATCAGGATCATCAGTGGCAAAAAGTTGACACGGCACAGGCAAATCAACTGTTAAAAAACTGCTATCCAAACTATCTGCATTATTCAAAAATTCTGAATGCCTCTTTACATGCGGTCAAACTAGAGCACATTATTCGCCATCATCAGCCTAAACAACGTTTGCGGGAATTGTTACAGCTGTCAGATTTAAAAAAATTGGAAGGATTCGATACGGTAACTCTTGATTTAATCGCCCTTTGCCAGTTATTTCAGCAAACCGGTGTTGATTTAACTCAATTTGGTGTCACAGGTTCTCTGCTCATCGGCACACAAAAAAACAGCTCAGACATAGATTTGGTTATTTATAACCGAGACACTTTTCAGCAAGCCCGCCTGGCTACCGAATCTTTAATCAAAGCCAATAAACTGGCCTCTTTAACCGAAACGGACTGGCAGGAGGCTTTTGCCCGCCGCGATTGTGAGCTGGATTTTGCTGATTATGTCTGGCACGAACAGCGCAAATTTAATAAAGGCATGATTAACCAGCGCAAATTTGATTTGAGTTTGCTGGAAGAATCGCCGGAAGATTCTGAACCTTATTCTAAACTGGGGGCGATTACCTTAACCGTGCAAGTCAGTGATGACCGTTACAGCTTTGATTATCCGGCGCGGTTTTTATTGGCGCATCCAGAAATCAAAACCATTCTGTGTTTTACCGCCACTTATAATGGTCAGGCGCAAAGCGGTGAATGGGTGGAAGTTGCCGGACAACTGGAAGTTTCCGCTTCAGGTGATAAACGTATCATTGTCGGCTCCAGCCGCGAAGCGCGGGGCGAATACATTAAAGTGCTTGCCCCGTGAAAAAACTCCCCGATTTTTCTGCGATTATTTTTGATCTGGACGGCTTGGTGCTGGACACGGAAAGCACCTATATCATGGCCTGGCAACAGGCGGCCAAACTGATGGGTTATGATTATTCCCTGCTTTCGGCACAAACTTTATCGGGCTTGCATTATCAAGCGCTGGTCGAAATCTTGTTTAGTCATTTCGGAGCAGATTTTGATTTGCCGCGCTTTAACCAGCTAAGTGCTGAATGTTGGCGTGATTATGTGCAGCAATATGGCATCGAAAAAAAATCCGGCTTTGATGAGTTATTGGCGCTGATTAAGCAAGGTGATATTCCATTTTGTTTGGCGACGAACAGCGCGGAAATGAATGCGCGGGAATGTTTGGCGTTAGCGGGATTGGCGCAAACTTTTCCTCTGATTATCAGCCGTGATGATGTCAAACACGGCAAACCTGCGCCGGATATTTTTCTCACCGCTGCCCAAAGTTTGCAGCAACCGATTGGCCAATGTCTGGTTTTGGAAGATTCGCTGGTTGGCATTGCCGCAGCACAGGCAGCGGGAGCAATCCCATTTTTGATTCCCTCTGTTGTTTCAATTGCAGAGTCAGCACGAAATAACAACGTCAGTGTGTTTGCCGATTTAAGGCAAGTCGCTGAAATCATCCGCAATAAATCCTTATAATCTAACCAGTTAAGTCACCTGCAAAATACCATTATCGGATGCTGAAAGTGTGAATGTGTATAATGCGGATAACGCAAGGTTTATTTATCAGCATCACTCAGGCAGCTCAAAACCTTTCTTGATGGCAAGAACGGTAAATCTCGCGTTGCAGAAATAATAACAATAAATGGCGTTAAGCCAAATCAACAATGAGGAGAGAACTATGATGTTTCAAGCATCTTTATCCGTGTTCATCGCACTACTCATGGGCATCTTGGGTACTGCGTATGTGGTGTGGGAGCTAAAGCGGGTTTTGAGTTACGAACAGGGCAATGAACGAATGCAAACCATTGCCAAAGCCATTCAGGAAGGTGCGAACGCCTTTTTGTCACGTGAATATCGGGTTATCGCGATTTTTGTGGCGATTGTCGCCACAGTCATCAGCTTTTTTCTGCACTGGCAAACGGCCTTATGTTTTGTGGTGGGGGCAATCGCTTCAGCCGGCGCGGGCTATTTGGGCATGTATGTCGCGGTGCGGGCCAATGTC
>CAIQWF010000235.1 GCA_903875455.1 uncultured Pseudomonadota bacterium | reverse complement strand
GTTTCGATAAGTTTCTTGCAGTTCCTGTTGTGCTACCTCAGATAGCGGTTGTACAAATTTTAATCGTGGCATTGTGAATGCTCAAAAAATTCTAAATTTTATACCATGTAACTTTTGTTTAACTACTTATGTTTTTATGTCAATTTCCGTTATATCAAACGAACTTTAGCAAAACCGCCATGTTCAGTGCGCAAATTAGTAACTTGGCCCTGATAAAGCCGGGCTGAAATCGCCAGAATTTGATTGCGGTAGCTAAACAAACGAAAGTCGGTTTTGAATTGCAAATCGTCATTGATGCGAGTGATTGAGGCGGGAACGCGCTGTTGAACCAAGGTGTGCTCTGGATTTAATTCCGCTAGTTTACCTTTAGTCAGTTTATCACCGACATAAACGCCACGGCTGCCGTAACCCGTTTCCGGTTTGAAAACCCAATGTTTGCGGCTGTTCCATGCTTGTTCAGGGGTTAAATCTGCCAAAGACAAAGTTTGTGGAGTGGCTTGGTCAATTAGTCCGATTTCTTTTGTTGTCAGACCTAACTTTGCCAAAAATTCAGGCTTAGACCAGAGAATCATCCGGCGTTTATCGGCCAGTAAGCCATAAGCGCGAGGATTCGGAGTTAAACAAACTTGTGCATTTAACCACGCTTTGCGAACCAAATTCATTGCTGCGGTTTCCAAGTAGAAATCACAATGGCGGTTATAAATCAGGTCGATGCGTTGATTGCCCAGATAAACTCCGTCGCTGTTGCCGGTCAAGTTTTCAGGAGAGGCAATTGCGGTTTTGATGCCGGCCTGCTGAAACAATTGCGCGAAAACCTGCATTTCTGGATAAAGAAATTGCTTTTGCGGATTTTCATCGAGAATTACAATCAACTCAGGACAAGCCAAGGGATTTTGGCGAAATAGTGCGTAGTCGTTAAGAAAGGTTTGTAACAGTTTATCAGCCAGTTTGGGAGGAAAACTTCTCGCCTCTGGTTGATAACAAAGGTTGGAAAGCCAAAGACCTCCGGCATTGGTGTTGACTTCGATCAGTTTGGGGCCGGTTGGGCTGAGGTGAAAATCAAAGCCCATCATCACCGCGTAATGACCGTTATTTATCCGGGCGGTTGCGGGCAATGTTTCGTTGAGCAGAGATTGATATGCGCGGTTTTCAGCAAGTTTGTTTAGAAGCCGAACCAGTTTAATCATTACCCGCAAATCATGGCTCGGCAGTTCGGCGTGATAGCAGCTAATAGGATAATTAGGCGGCGTCATTCAATAGCATTGCAACTCTAATGCAAATTCATTCTTATGTTGGGGGCAGCGAAACAGATAAACCGCTCCACAATCGCCCCACATTAAATCGGCTTCATCTTCTGAATCAAGTTGTGCGAAAAACTCCATTTCAGAATTACATATTTCGCAGGATTTAGTGGATTCACCTTGAATCCACTTGGGGTAGCCGCCAATTAAAGTTGCATAATCTTCAAGACAGCCACTGCGGATGACGGCGGCTTGATAAATATCATAACTGTTCTCGTCGTCGATTTTTTCACACAAGGAATCTGCCAACGGCGATACTTTCCCTAAGTCGTAATAGTCTGGAAGAACCTGAACAGGATGCTCAGTACAATTACAAGCCGCCATTTGATATTGGTTGGGCAGGGCAGGGGCGATGGCAGCATAATTTGTCATGTTTGCAGCAGAATAGCTACGCACTAGCCATTGTCCTGTTTCATCCTTGGAACTGCCCCAGGGAAAACAGTCAAAACAATAAAAAAAGGTGTGTAATGATTTTTCAGTCGGATGTTTAAGTTGTGCGACGAAGTTCAACTGGTTTTTACAGGTTGGACAGGAAGGCCAAGCGTCGCCGCTTTCCGCATAAGGCAAACCGCCAAACTTGCTGCTATCGGTTGCTGCCTGTGCGGATTTGGACTTGGAAAGTTTAAGCTGCCAGGCGGTTTTGATTAAAGGTTTTAATAGCTCATCCAGGTATGTTTCTGACATTTTTCACTCCCAAATCTTGAGGTTGTGGTGGTGTTAGCTGTTTCGTTGTACGGAAAATCGGGCTAACTGGGCTAAGGCTTCTTTGTAAATTGAATCTGGCAGACAATCTAATGCAGTGATTGCAAGCTGGGCCTGTTGTTGGGCGCATTGCTCGGTATATTCAATCGCTTTGGTGTTTTTTACCACAGTGTAAACTTCGTTAAAGGCTTCGCGTGAACCGGTTTTAATGGCGTTGATAATGATTTTTGCTTCATCGGCGGTGCCGTTAGCAATCGCATAAATCAGTGGCAGTGTGGGCTTGCCTTCTGCCAAGTCATCACCCAGATTTTTGCCTAAATCTTCGGTGGTGGATTTGTAATCCAAGGCGTCGTCAATCAGTTGAAATGCGACTCCTAAATGCTGGCCATAAGCTGCCAGCGCTTCTTCGGTGCTGTTATCAGCGTTGGAAATAACCGCAGCTAAACGAGTGGCGGCACTGAATAAAATCGCGGTTTTGCGGGCAATGACTTCCAGATATTTGGTTTCGGTCGTATCAGGATTATTGCAGTTTAACAGTTGTAACACTTCACCTTCGGCAATGGCGGTGGTGGTTTTGGATAAAATTTCCATTACCCGCATATTATTGGTACGCACCATCATTTCAAACGCGCTGGAATATAAATAGTCGCCGACCAAGACACTGGCGGCATTGCCCCACACTGCATTGGCTGATTCCTGGCCGCGTCTTAATTCAGATTCATCCACTACGTCATCATGTAATAAAGTGGCGGTATGGATAAATTCAATCACGGCAGCCATTACCAAATGGTGGTCGTTGGCCTCACCTAAAGCTTTTGCAGCCAGCAACAACAGCATCGGACGCAAGCGTTTGCCGCCATTACTGATAATATAATGTCCAATTTGATTAATAAGCACCACATCAGAGCTTAGTTCGTTCAGAATCAGCTGGTCAACAGCGGCAGTCTCTGCCAGGGTAAGATTTTTAATTGCGTTAAAATCAGTCAGTGTGGAGGTGTTCGATGAATCTTGTGAGGCCATTGGGAGGTGTTTTGCTGCTAGAATTTGATTAAATCCTGCCATGCTATTGAATAAGTTAGGCTGGTGTCAATATCTTTCATTGATATTTTTAATCAGGCAGTTTAAACACTTTGTTGGATTTAAAGTTTGACGAGTCTTATTTTTAAAAATATAATATTTTGTTCACTTAACAGATATTTAATGCTTGATGGAGCTGACGCTGATGTATGCGGTAATTCAAACAGGTGGTAAACAGTACCGAGTTCAAGAAGGTACTACCTTAAAAATAGAAAAACTAGAGCTTGGAGCCGGCGACAGCATTGAGTTCGACAAAGTACTAATGGTTCAAGCCGACAACGCGACCAAAATCGGTCAACCTTTTTTGGAAGGCGGCAAAGTAACTGCAACTGTGTTGTCTCAAGGCAGACACGACAAAGTTAAAATCATAAAATTCAGAAGACGTAAGCACCATATGAAACAAATGGGGCATCGTCAATACTATACAGAAGTCCAGATTACTGGCATTTCTGCTTAATATTTTAGGAGTTAAAAATGGCTCATAAGAAGGCAGGCGGTAGTAGCCGCAACGGACGTGATTCGCAGTCCAAACGCTTGGGCGTAAAACGTTTCGGTGGTCAAGTAGTAGCGGCTGGAAACATTTTAGTGCGTCAACGTGGCACACAATTTCACCCTGGTGATAACGTAGGCTGCGGTAAAGACCATACTTTGTTTGCAACTGCCGATGGCAAAGTGGTTTTTCAGGTTAAAGGACCTAACAACCGCAGATACGTCAGTGTTGTTGCGGCTTAATTAAGTAGTCGGCTGCAATTGCGGCATGAGAAATAAGCTAAAAAGCCTCGTCTACGACGGGGCTTTTTTGTTTTCAGGAGATTAAAAAATGACTTCAAAATATCTCAATCCCTATACTGATTTCGGGTTTAAAAAATTATTCGGTGAAGAGGCTAATAAAGATTTATTGCAGGATTTTTTAAATCAATTATTGCCGTCACATCACCAGATTGCTGAGTTATCTTTTAAAAATCCTGAAAAAATTCCCAGCACTGCCAGAGAGCGTAAAGCGATTTTCGACATTTATTGTCAAACCAAAGAGGGCAATCGCTTTATCGTGGAAATGCAAAAAGCGAAAGTAAATTTTTTTAAAGATCGTTCGTTATTTTATTCAACTTTTCCGATTAAAAATCAAGCTAAAAAAGGCGGTTGGGATTTTAAATTATTGCCGGTGTATTTTATTGCGATTTTGGATTTTGTTTATGACGAAAAAGAAGAAACGGAAAAATTCAGACGCGATGTGTGTTTGAAAGATCAGGATGGCGATATTTTTTATGACAAACTGCATTTTAAGTTTTTGCAAATGCCATTGTTTAATAAAACCGAAAATGAATTGGAAACGCATTTTGATAAATGGCTATATTTTTTAAAAAATCTGGAAAATTTTGACCATATTCCTTCTATTTTAAATGAGCCGATTTTTCAGAAAGGTTTTGAGATTGCTGAAATTGCCCATTTAAAACCGAGCCAGGTTGAAAGTTATGAAAAAAGTTTGCTCGATTATTGGGAAGTTAAAAATGTGAAGGATACGGCATTTGGGGAAGGAAAACTGGAGGGAAGAACAGAAGAGAAACAAAGTATTGCTATAGCGATGTTATTAGATAATGAACCGATTGATAAAATTGTCAGATATACTCAGTTATCGGTTGAAGAGGTCAATAGTTTAAAAAGACGAAATCAATAGCATTATCAAGCATCGAAAAAAGAGTTGCGTTTATTTAGTTGAATCTACCTCTTTTGCCCCTTTACACGAGCTACTTTTGATTCCGAACATTTAAAAAAATTAACACAAAGGCACAAAAAACATGAGATTCGTTGACGAAGCAGACATAAAAGTAGAAGCAGGCGACGGCGGCAATGGGATTGCTTCTTTCCGTCGGGAAAAATTTATCCCTTGGGGCGGCCCTGACGGTGGCGACGGTGGCGATGGCGGCAGTGTTTATCTGGTGGCAACTGAAAACGTCAACACCTTGGTGGACTTTCGTTATCACTCCACGCACCGCGCTGAACGCGGACAAAACGGCATGAGCAATGATTGTCGCGGTAAAAAAGGTGAGGATTGCTATGTCCACGTGCCGCTTGGAACCATCGTTTATGAAAAGAACACCGGTGAAAAAATCGGCGATTTAACGACAGCAGGACAAACTTTATTAGTGGCAAAAGGCGGTTTTCATGGTTTAGGCAATGCCCGTTTTAAAAGCAGCATTAACCGTGCCCCGCGTCAAACCAGCAAAGGCACAAAGGGTGAACAGCGGATCTTGCATCTGGAATTGCTGGTTATCGCCGATGTCGGGTTGTTGGGTTTGCCGAATGCCGGGAAGTCCAGTTTAATTCGTGCCGTTTCTTCCGCGACGCCGAAAGTGGCGGATTATCCGTTTACCACCTTGCATCCAAATTTAGGTGTGGTGCGGGTTGATGATTTGCGCAGTTTTGTGATTGCCGATATTCCGGGGATTATTGAAGGCGCAGCCGAAGGTGCAGGTTTAGGGTTGCAATTTTTGAAACATTTGTCCAGAACTGGCTTATTGCTGCATGTGATTGATATTGAGCCTTATGAAAACATGGATGAAACGCCAGTGCAGTCGGCGCGGAAAATCATTCGTGAAGTGGAAAAATGGAGTGATGAATTAGCGCATAAACCGCGTTGGCTGGTGCTGAATAAAACCGATCGCGTGTTGGATGAAGAACTGGATGCGCATTGCCAGGCGATTGTCGATGAACTGGCATGGACGGGGCCGGTGTTTAAAATTTCGGCGTTGAAAAAGCTGGGAACACAACCGTTAATGTTTGCAATTATGGAGTTTTTGGAGCAACAGCGGCAATTGCAAAATGAGCCGGTTGAAGCAGGAAAACAGCTCTCAGAACTGTAACGCAGCAGAGAGGATAGGTAAGGGGTTCAAATATCGAGCGAATACAGATTCTGCAAGAACGTGTATGAGATTAAGAAACGATAAGCGGTAGGCCAAAAAGTTATAAGTCGCTGAGTAGAGAAAATTTTCGCACAGCCGCAGGCTAGCTGTTTGAATATTGCTGGTTTTACTAATCCAAGGCGATATAAAGCTTAATATTTGACCAGCCACATTTGTGCTGTTCTAGGCGGCACATATAAAGTAAACAGATCGCCTGTGATGGTCATTTCATGTTGATGAATCAAGTCATAATAACGACCTGAATTTAACAATCCTTGGGTGCTGAATGTCGCCCATTGGTTTGCATTACTTTTGTTAATGGCGACTATCCCTTTCACCCCTCTGCTGAATACCAGCACAACATCCGTTTCATAAAGTAGACTCATAGCTTGGCCATGAACAGCATTGTGAAACTGAATCATGGCGGCAATATCGGCTCTTTTGTAAAAGTTTAGCCAGCGGTCTTTATCTTCAGGATAACTGGACTCGTTATGGTCAGAATAAATCAGAGGTACTCCGCCGTCTCGGCCTAATAAATAAGCATAAGCCAAATGTTCATCTTGGCGTTCTAACAACCAGGGACGAAATGGATTGTTGTGGGGAATGTCGTGGTTGATGACAAAAGTCACGGCCCGATTCCAAGGCAGGGCGTTACCTTGATTTTCAGGATTACTTAAAGCCCGCAATGAGCCACCGATGGTAAAAGCCTCACGAATGGTCTGAAATAACGGGAAATCATAGGCTGAAATCCAGGTTTCCTGTAGAAAAGGCTCTATAAAAATAGCTTCCTCACTATTATTGCTGGTCAGTACTTCCCCAAACCAGAATTTACCCCGAAAACCTGGATTATCGGCAATATTATCAATCATCCGTTCGGTTAGATGTTTAATGGCATCAATTCTAAAGCCGTCAAATCCCATCGCTATCAGGGCTTCAACCATAGTTCGCTGCTGTGCCAGTACCCAGTCGGAATCATTAAGGTCTGGCAATCCCGACAGACTTTGCAGTTGTACAGATTTTCGGTCTGACCATTCATTCGCATCAATTTCACCCAGCTGATTAAAATCCCAGGGCGAAAACAATCCTTCGCCAAGATTTCCATATAAACGGTTTTCAGCATATAAAGCGGATTGATTCCGGTAGCGGCAAAGCTCTGCTTCGCCGGGAAAATTAAGGCGGTCGTGACGGGCTTCATTGGCCATGTGATTAATCACCAAATCGGCATAAACTTCTAGTCGTGGACTGCCGGCATGACAAGCGGTGATGAGCTGCTGTAAATCGCGTTTGTCGCCCAGATAAGACAGCAAGACCCGATAATCTTTGGGCTGATAACGCTGCCACCATTGCTCGCTGTGAGGGTCAGAGTAAAGTATTGGCGGTAGCAATATGGCACCATATCCCGACTCCCGAATTGCATCAAGGCTATTGATGATTTCTGTGTATCGCCAGTTGAAAGCGTGGAGAATAACGTTGCGCATGGTTTTTATCTGCTCAGTAGTTTAGGCAAACGGATTAAAAAACCGAAAAACAGCCGAAAGTGCATTCCAGTCAGCAGAATATTATCTCTTAAATAACGAAACTGACTGACTCCGCCTTCTTCTTTGCGCAAATAGCGCACCGGCGTATCCAGATTAATCATCGGCACACCGCGCCATGCCAGTCTGACCGCCACTTCGGGTTCAAAATCAAACCGCCGCGCCCAGCCGGTGGCATCCATCACGGCAATTAAATCGGCAATCGGATAAAGGCGCATCCCGAATAAGGAATCGCCAATGCCCCAGCCTAAAGTTTCCAGATTGGCCCAGCCGTTGGAGATTCGTCGCCCTTGTACCCGCAATGTCGGAGCGGATGCTTCAAACACCGGTTTTCCCAAAATCACCGCCTGTGGATGTTTTAAGGATAACTGCATAAAAGCGGCAATTGACGTGGCTGGATGTTGCAGGTCGGCATCCATGGTCAAAACGTGGCTAAAACCCTGAGCTTGTGCCTGACGAATGGCCGTTAAAATCGCGGCACCTTTGCCGATATTTTCAGGTAAATGGATGATTTTTAAACGTTGCGGATATTGTTTGGCCAAGGCGTGGAGCAGGGCAGGGGAGTCATCGGTGCTGCCGTCAATGACTACCCAAACCGGGGCGTAGTATTGCAGGACTTCGCGGATGGTTTTTTCCAGAATTGCACCGGTGTTGTAACTGGGAATAATGATAAGGTGAGTTGTGGCTGAGAATGCTGGATTTGAAAGGGGTTGTGTGTCTGTCATACTGAAGGGGTCACAAAAGCCTAAAGATAGCGACATTATAAGCGAAACTTTGTGGCAGGCTTATATCGGCAATTCAGGTTGTGGTTAATTGTGTTCACTTGTTCTGTATTAAAGAGTGTGCAAAATTTTCCAGTTTTTTTGCAGATTAAAGAGCGTTGAATATTTTCTACACCAAAATTGACTTTTTTCGGTCTAACTATTGATTAATCCGCGATCAAAAACCAGAGCCAAATATCTTACTAAATCAGATAGAAAAACTTGGACGCTTTTTTACAGCGATAAACAAAAAATAACATGATGGCTCCTCTTTTGCTTGGACCTGACGGTTTTTTAAAACCTGTCAGGTCTGCTGAGGTGAGAACGAGAAAATAATTTACTGATGTGGTCTGCCAGCCATAATCCGGGCGGCTAAGGCATGTCCAGAGAACGGAATAATCGGAGCGCCCTGTTGTTCACAATGTCCGCCTGAGGCTTTGTAGTCGTGGGTAAAATCATGTAGAAATTCCATCACGGTATGGTCAACCAGAAAACCGTCAGATAAATCCAGAATCACGGTTTTGCCTGTTTCCAATTCGGTCAAGGCTTTTTTCAATGGTAAAAAGTTTGAAAAAATCGCCGAACCTTCCAGTTTAACAGTGTAGGTATTGGCATCTGGCTGTTGCAGCTCAAAATGGATTTTGAACAGATTGTTTAACGGCACACCGCGAATAATATGAATCGCGAGTTTGGCGGCAATCCCTATCAGCACCCCGACTAATAAATCAGTCGCCAATACGCCGATAATGGTGATGACAAACAGGGCAAACTGTTCGGTGCCGATGCTTAAAACATGTTTAAAAGATTGTGGAGAGGCTAAACGATAACCGGTAAAAACCAATAGTGCCGCCAGTGCCGCTAATGGGATGCTGTGAATCAAGCGCGGAAACAGGCTGACAAAGATCAACAAAAACAGGCCGTGAAAGAAGTTTGCCCAGCTGGTTTTGGCACCATTGTTGACGTTGGCAGAACTCCGCACGATTTCTGCAATCATTGGCAAACCACCGATACAGCCTGTCAGGAAATTGCCAAAGCCAACAGCTGCTAAATCGCGGTCTAAGTTGGAGTGACGTTTATACGGGTCTAATTTGTCTACTGCCGTTGCACTGAGCAAACTTTCCAGACTGCCGACCAGACTAATACTAACGACGGCTTCCCAAAACGCCAGAGTCCCTATTTTGCCAAAGTCCGGCAAAGAAACGCTGGACATAAAGTTTTCAGAAATAGTAACCAGGAACAAGGGGCCAACAGTTTCTTCGTGATGTTCCAAAAAAGGCGCATCTGGCAAAAACAGATACATGTGTTCATGGTCAAGATCAAAATACTTTGCCAGTCCGATTCCGGTTAAAACCACAACCAGTGGCGCAGGAATCATTTTTAAATGGCGGTTTTTGATTACGGCCCACAGAATTAAAATGGCCAAACTACTAAAGCCGATAATGGCAATTTCATGGTTAAGATTCATCAGGCTGTGTGGAATTTGCGCCATTGTTTCAAATAATGAACCTTTTACACTGACTCCCAGCATCACATGGATTTGCTTGGTCATAATGATGATGCCAATCGCGGCTAACATGCCATGCACCACAGAGACAGGAAAAAACGCACCCAGGCGTCCGGCTTTAAGAAGACCTAGCAATGTTTGAATGACGCTGGCGACCACAATCGCCGCCAAAGTGTATTTATAACCTGCCATCGGATCAGGATTGTTTTTCCCCAATTCCTGCACGGCACTTAATACCACCACAATTAAACCTGCGGCAGGGCCGTTGATGGTGACATAGGAACCGCTGATGCGTGACACCACTAAGCCGCCGATAATGGCGGTGATGATGCCAGCTGAAGGTGGAAAACCCGAGGCCATCGCAATCCCAAGGCATAAAGGCAAAGCGATTAAAAAAACCAGAAAGCCGGACAGCAAATCAGACTGCCAGTTTTCTTTTAAACCGGCGAATCCGGTTTTGGGCAAGGAGAAAAAACTTTGTTGTGACATGACGCTCTCAAAATTACTTAACTTATGATGTAATAACGCAATTATTACGCCAATGAGAAATAAATTTATAAGGTATTGATATTGTTTGTCTTTAAAGGTTGGTGTTTTTTTGAAGTCAAGCTAATGGTTTAAAAAAACCATTTTAAAAGGTGCATTTAAACCACTTGGAGGAGCAAATTTTATCAACGAGTCAAAATATCCAGACCGGCACTTTCGTCCTGTTCTATTGCTATTTCATCGCTAACTTGCCCGCGCTGCAAGCCGACAAAATCAAACAGGTTTCTATCCGCCAATTGCGAAGGGGCGATATTTTGCAAACTACTGAAAATATTTTCCAAGCGGCCCGGAAACAGTTTATCCCACTGATTTAACATTGCTTTCATGGCTTGTCGCTGTAAATTAACTTGTGAGCCACACAGATTGCAGGGAATAATCGGAAAGTCTTTAAAAGCAGCAAAGCGTTCGATGTCTTTTTCCCGACAATAGGCCAGTGGGCGAATCACGATATTTTTTTTGTCATCGCTAAGTAGCTTGGGTGGCATGGCTTTCAATTTGCCACCATAAAAAATATTCAAAAAAAAGGTTTCCAGAATGTCATCGCGGTGATGTCCAAGGGCGATTTTGGTTACGCCATTTTCCGCCGCATAACCGTATAAACTGCCGCGCCGCAGTCTGGAACATAAACTGCACGTGGTTTGCCCCTCAGGGATAATCCGCTTCACAATGCTGTAAGTGTCATGCTCAATAATATGGTAGGGTACGCCAATCGAGGCCAAATATTCCGGCAGCACATGCTCAGGAAACCCCGGCTGTTTCTGGTCTAAATTTACCGCCACAATCTCAAAATTAACCGGCGCAGTTTTTTGCAAGCCTAACAAAATGTCCAGAAGGGTAAACGAGTCTTTGCCGCCCGACAGACAAACCATCACTTTGTCGCCTTCTTCAATCATGTTGTAGTCTTTAATCGCATCACCAACATAATGACGCAAGCGTTTTTGCAGTTTGTTAAATTCGGTGCGGGATTTTTGATCGGAGTTTGGCATGACAAATGAGAAAATAAACGGGTAGAGACCTAAAATCTTCGGCCTCTACCAGAAGGGGATTATTAAGTTTAATGCGGGAGAGTTTTTTTGTAACAGGAGTCGAGCACAGATTTGGCATCTGCAAAATTTTCCATTGCTTTTTTCTCTTCCAATAGACGCGGGATTTTATTTAATAGGCGGATATAAGGCGACAGGGAAAAATAATGTACCAACGCAGTGTGTTTTCTGACGATAGTGGTGATTTTTTCAAAATTTCCGGCAATCGTTAAGTTAGATAATGGGCTAGGGGAGGTATTTTTTCGGGCTACCAGGCTTAAATTGCCTTTATCGCTGGAGAAAAAGGTTTTAATGACGGTGAAACCGCATTTTTCTACTAATAATGATAAGGTCGCCTGATTAAAATTGAACAAATGCGCGGTGTGAAAAGTGCTTTTCGGAGATTGACAGGTGGCTTCCACATTTGGCACTTCAATGGCTAAAATCCCATCGCTATTTAACCAGCCATGCAACTTTTTTAACACCAGGGTTGGATCATCCACATGCTCCAACACATGCGAGGTGGTAATAAAATCAAAGCTCTCAGGTGCAAATTCAGTGTTTTGAGCAAAGCCGATTTGTACATCCAAACCGTATTCGGATTTTGAATAATTGCCGTAACCTTCATTCGGCTCTATGCCTTTTACTGAAAAACCGAGTTTGTTTAGCAAATAAGAAAACTCGCCACCGCCGGAACCAATTTCCAGAACCTGTTGTTTGCCATTCAGATAATCTTTCAAGCCCTGATAACGATTGAGAGCCGTTTTTGCAGCACGATAAATGTGCTTTATTTTCGGTTCAAAAGTGCCTTTATAAAGAATCCGGTAATTTTTTTGATAATATTCGCTCGGATTAATCGGGAACGGGTCGCTCCAGACCAGACCGCAATTTTTGCAAATTACCGTCCGCAGATATTCCCCGTCCCTGTCGCGTGTTGATAACACGTCAAATTCGGTTGAATTACATAAATTACAGGGGCGGGATAAATCGTCCTTCATGGTATTCCTTAAAAATGCTGTGCCAAGTTTTGCTTTTAGCCGTTATAACGCTGGAAAATCAAGGTAGCGTTAGTGCCGCCAAAACCAAAACTGTTTGACATGATGGTATTTAGCGTAACGTTTTCTTGCAATTCCCGCACAATCGGAATACCTGCTGCTCCGGGGTCAAGGTCAGTGATATTTGCCGAGGCACTTAAAAAGTTTTCTTCCATCATCAACAGTGAATAAATGGATTCATTTACCCCTGCCGCGCCCAGCGCATGACCGGTTAGAGATTTGGTGGAGCTTACGGCCGGTACATTACCTTCGCCAAATACGGTCCGCAATGCTTCCAGCTCCTTGGTATCGCCTACTGGTGTGCTGGTACCGTGTGCATTGATGTAGTCGATTTTACCGTTTACGGTTGCCATCGCCTGCTGCATACAGCGTACCGCTCCTTCACCTGAAGGTTGCACCATGTCGTAACCGTCAGAAGTTGCGCCGTAACCGACCAGTTCAGCATAAATTTTTGCGCCACGGGCTTTGGCATGTTCCAGTTCTTCCATCACCAACACCCCGCCGCCACCGGAAATCACAAAGCCGTCACGAGACAGATCATAAGGTCTGGAAGCTGTTGCCGGGCTATCGTTATATTTGGATGACATTGCTCCCATGCCATCGAATAATACCGATAATGTCCAATGTTCTTCTTCGCCGCCTCCGGCAAATACGATGTCCTGTTTGCCAAGTTGAATCAACTCCATTGCATGACCGATGCAATGTGCGCTGGTTGCACAGGCAGAAGTAATGGAATAGTTGACACCTTTGATTTTAAACGGGGTTGCTAGACAGGCGGTGTTGGTGCTGGACATGGCGCGAGTCACCATATAGGGACCGACTTTTTTTACCCCTTTGGAGCGCAAAATATCGGCTGCATCCACCAGATTTGAGGTTGAAGGTCCGCCAGAGCCCATGACTAAACCGGTTCTGAAATTGGAAACCTGGTTTTCTTCCAAACCGGAGTCAACAATTGCCTGCTGCATGGCGATATAGTTAAAGGCGGCGCCATCGCCCATAAAGCGTTTGATTTTGCGGTCAATAAAATCATCGAGATTGATTTTTATAGGGCCGTGAATCTAGCTGCGAAAGCCCATTTCCTTATAAACTTCGGATGCAACAATACCAGAACGCCCTTCTTTCAAGGAGGCAATAACTTCGGCTTTGTTATTACCAATACTGGAGACAATCCCTAATCCGGTAACTACAACTCTTCTCATGTTTTTCTCCTAGAAGTCGGATGTAGAAGTAAACAGACCAACCCGTAAGTCAGTAGCTTCATAAATCACTTTGCCATCTACTTCCATGATGCCGTCGGCAATACCCATTACCAGTTTGCGTAAGATAACCCGTTTTAAATTAATTCTATAGGTTACTTTTTTGGCAGTCGGCAAAACCTGACCTTTAAATTTTACTTCGCCTACTCCTAAAGCCCGACCTTTTCCCGGACCGCCCATCCAGCATAAATAAAAGCCTACCAATTGCCACATCGCATCCAGGCCTAAACAACCTGGCATAACCGGGTCGCCTTGAAAATGGCAATCAAAAAACCATAAATCAGGAGTAATATCCAGTTCAGCGATGATTTCTCCCTTTCCAAAAGTTCCGCCTTCGTCTGAAATATGGGTAATTCTATCCATCATCAGCATGTTAGGTAGCGGTAATTGTGCATTTTCAGGACCGTATAATTCGCCGCGACCGGATTTGAGTAATTCTTCGCGCGTGAAGCTGCGCTGTTTTTCCATTGACTTATAACCTATTTAATTATTTTTTTAATGTAACTGGGCATTATCTAACAGACAGGGAAAAAAATCAGCTCAAATTTTACTTACAGTCTTACAGGAGCTTATGGTCGCTTTGGTTTGGCTGCTAGAGACTCAACATCCTGTTGTTATGACGGTTGTACCTCAGTCATAAAATCAGAAATTCTTAGTACATCCCGATTCATCCGGTGTTGATAAAACAGGGCATTGGAGATAACCAGACTCACATACTGGCGGGTTTCGTTAAACGGAATGGTTTCTATCCAGATATCCATTGCCATCGGTCTGTCGGGCCGCCAGTTTTTCACCCGTCCGGGTCCTGCATTATAGCCAGCCGCCGCTAATGCCACTTGGCCGTTAAATTTATCCAGCAACTGTTTATAGTAAAATGTGCCATATCTAACATTGGTATCAGGTTCGTACAACACCGAATCAGACAGCCAGGACTCCTGCAACTGTCTGGCGATTTGCCGTCCGGTGGAAGGCATGATTTGCATTAAACCGCGAGCCCCAACCTGTGAGCCGGCCAGCTCGTCAAACACGCTTTCCTGGCGAATCAGGCCAAACACAATCGCCGGATCAACATTGTGTTTTATTGCGTAAGTATTGATTTCCTGACTGTAGGCAATCGGAAAGCGCAGTTCCAAATCCTGCCAGTATTCGGCTTTGGCAATGGTAAATGCTGCCAGCTTGTTCATGTGCCAATACTGGGCTAATTTCGCTGCGGCCATAATTTGCTTCGGACTGGCTTTTTTGATGGTATGCCACCACTGCTTTAACGCCTCTTCCCTGCGATCCAAAATCAGCCATTCGCCGACAATTTTAAAATCATCCTGTTCCTGCAAAGCCTGCATATCCTGTGAAGTAACAGGCACTGGTACATGGGCAACCTGATAAGGGATTTTAAGTTTATCCGCCGCTAAAAAGGCATAAAAATCACTTTTCTTTGCCAGGGCGGTAAAAATTTCCCGCGCTGCTTCAACTTTGCCGGTTTCCGCTAATGCTCTGGCCTGCCAGTAACGCCATTTGTTTTCAGAGCGCTCCTTATCGGTTAATTTTTCCAAAGCCTCTATAACGTGCTGCCAGTTTTGCTCTCTTAAAGCAATTCTCATCAACGTATGTCTGGCTGTTTCATCCAAATGGCTGGCTTGTATTAAGTGAGCGTAAGCATTGCTTATATCGCCGGATGCGGAAAATTCCAGCCCTAATTTTTGCTCAATAAAGTCCTGGGTTTCTGCATAAAAAGGTGAAGATGAGGTTTGGGTTGCCCAAAGATTCATCGCCGATTTGAATTGGTTATTGGCAACCTTTAGCCAGACATCGGCCATTTTTTGCGTGGCAGCCGGCATATACTGTTTAAGCTGGGTTGCGGCCTTAATATTGGCTTTTTTACTGCGTAAACTGGCACTAAACCGTTGCCATACCGCCTCTTCGGTAAAATAAGGCGAGTGCATGAAGGCTGAGAAAATTTCATTACAGGCCGATGCGGTTGTGCCTTTTTGCCATAATTCCTGTGCTGCGTTTAGAGCCTGTTCCTGTTGTCCTGTGTTGTATTGTGCCAAGGCAAAATAACACGGCAAAGCTGTTTTTTTGCTATCACTGTCTTCCTGGTAATACTGGATAAATTTGGACCAGCGTTGATTTTTTGCCAGTGACAGCAGCCAATCCTGACGTAACAGATCAGTATAACGACTGCTTTTATAAGAAGTTAAAAATGACTCAATCTCAGCGGTTTGCGATAAATTTTTTCTTAGCCACTGCGACTGCAAATACGGATAAAGCGGGTAATCCTTAAGCTGCTGCATTTGCGCCAGAAAAGCGGGGGCATCATGCTGCAAGAAAAACTGTTCGGCCTGTAAAAATGCCGCTCTTTGTTCAGGGGTGGCAGAGGATTTTATTTTTTCCCGCTGGAAACGCTCGGTAAATTGATTGCTATCATATAAATCCGCATTTTTTGCTTCATTACCGATAGTTTCGGATGAACTTTCATCTGCCGCATTGCTCATGCGCTTGCTGGTTGGCACTTCAGAGCAGCTGACTACCAGACTTAGCAGCAATAAAAACTGTGCATAAATTTTATGTTTCATTTTATTCCCCCTGTTCCCTCGAATTTTTATTTATTCCTAATCTATCAACAGGTCGCTATAATCAAAAGCGTACCTCAAAAACGTTAATTTCACTCGTGCCAAACCCAAACATTTCCACATCCGAGCCAATGCAATATTCATGGAGCTATATCATCCAGATTGCATTAAAACACAAAAAATCCTTGTTGAGTGCACATATTGTGGCACTGTTAGCGACGCTTGTCAGCGTTCCTGTGCCGTTATTCATGCCTTTGCTGGTTGACGAAGTTTTGCTTAACAAACCTGGAGTCACGGTGGCGATTATTGACCGCCTTTTCCCACCTGCCTGGCATAGTCCGATTCTGTATATTTCCGTGATTTTGGTGTTCAGCTCTGTGCTGCGCCTGTTCAGTATCGGCTTTAACATTATTCAAACCAAGCAGTTTTCGCGTTTGTCGAAAGACGCGATTTTCCAGATTCGCAAAAGCCTGTTGCAACGGTTGCAGGTGATTTCCATGTCCGAGTATGAAAGCCTCGGATCTGGCACGGTCATCACGCATTTGGTCACAGATTTGGATACTCTCGACCAGTTTATCGGCACCACGATGAGTAAACTGCTGGTAGCTTTTTTAACAGTGCTAGGCACGGCGATTATTCTACTCTGGATGCACTGGCAATTGGGATTATTTATTTTGTGTCTGAATCCGGTTGTGATTTATTTTACCCGTGCGGTCGGCTCGCGGGTAAAAGAGCTGAAAGCCAAGGAAAATTCGGCTTACGGTGTTTTTCAACAGGCGTTGACTGAAACTCTGGAAGCGATACACCAGATTCGGGCCAGCAATCGTGAGCGCTATTATTGCGAACGCTTGATTGATTCAGCGAAAACCGTGAAAAAACACGCGGTCACTTACGCCTGGAAAAGTGATGCCATGAGCCGACTGAGTTTTCTGATTTTCTTATTCGGCTTTGATGTGTTCCGCGCCTTGGCGATGCTGATGGTGTTTTATTCCAATTTAACCATCGGTGAAATGTTGGCGGTGTTTGGCTATCTTTGGTACATGATGTCGCCGGTGCAGGAGTTGCTCAATATTCAATATGCGTTTTATTCAGCGAAAGCGGCGTTAATCCGCATTAATAAACTCAGTGTTTTAAAGCAGGAGCCGCACTATCCGCATCTGGAAAATCCTTTTTTAAACTGCAAAACAGTTTCGGTAGAAATCCGGGATTTGCATTTTAGTTATGGCGAACAGCCGGTTTTAAACGGGATTAACTTACAGATTAAACCGGCGGAAAAAGTAGCTTTAGTCGGTGCAAGCGGTGGCGGCAAGTCTACGTTGATTCAAAATTTGATCGGCTTATATCCGCCAACCAGCGGGATGATTTATTTTAATGGTGTGCCGTTAGACAGGATTGGTCTGGAAGTGGTGCGTGAGCATGTCGCGACTGTATTGCAACATCCGGCTTTATTTAATGACAGCATCCGCGCCAATCTGACTTTAGGCAGGGAAGCATCTGATGCCCAATTGTGGCAGGCGCTGGAGATTGCACAGCTGAAAGAAACTGTCGCTGAACTTGAATCGGGCTTGGAAACCATTGTCGGCAGACAGGGTATGAAGTTATCCGGCGGACAGAAGCAGCGCTTAGCGATTGCGCGGATGATTGTTGCCAATCCCAGCGTGGTGATTTTGGACGAGGCGACTTCGGCACTGGATTCTGAAACTGAATATAAACTGCATCAGGCGATGAGTGAATTTTTAAAAGGTCGTACCACGCTGATTATTGCACACAGGCTGAGCGCGGTGAAACAGGCAGATCATGTTTATGTGTTTGAAGAGGGACAGATTTGTGAGCAGGGGCAGCATGAGATGTTAATTCAGCAGAATGGACTGTACGCCAAACTTTATGGACAGTATCAGTAAATTAATTCGATACATTTTATCATGCTATAAATACCTATCATTATATGTATAATAAGTTATGAAATTTACGTGCAACCCTATCAAAAACGACACCAATATTCGTGAACGCGGCTTGCCTTTATTGTTAGCCGAGTTGATGTTCAATGCGGATATGTTAGTGCGGGAAGATGATCGTAAGGAGTATCCAGAACAACGTTTTATTGGGTATAACAGGATAGATGGACGTTTGATGGTAGTGGTATTTTGTGTACCTGCTACTGAGCATATTCATATCATTTCTTTTAGAAAGGCGAATCAACGTGAACAAAACAAATTTGAAAAGCAATCGCTCTAAAATTGACTGGACAAGGGTAGATGCTGCGCCGTTAGCGGATAGTCCTGATGAGGATAGTCCAGAATTAACGGCGGCTGATTTTTTGCAGTTGCGCCCTTTGTCGCAAGTGTTGCCAACATTAGGATTGGGTAAGCAGAGGATTACGATTATGTTGGATGAAGCGGTAGTGCAAGCCTACAAAGCAAAAGCTGGTGGACGTGGTTATCAAACCTTGATTAATGAGACTTTGCGGCGGGCTTTGGAAGCAGATAGTTTAAAAGAAGCATTGCGCGAGGTAATTCGGGAGGAGTTGCGGTCAGTTTAGGCATTTGCTTGTTATGCCGTTGACTACGCACGGTTTTGAGCGGGTTGCTGAACGGCGGTTGTTAATGAGGGCGGGGTTGTTGGCAGTGAAAGTTGTTTTCTGAATATTAAAAAATGATTTACTTTTTTTGTTTAACGCATTTTATTAAGTTGGTATGACTATCAAGTTAGCTCACGCATTAAAAGACGGAAAAGTAATAAAAGTAACAAATGTTGCTAATGGATTAGCATGTGGTTGCATATGTTTAGATTGTAAAGCACAACTTATAGCTGTAAATAAAGAAGGAAACTTATATAGACCACATTTTAGGCATTACAGCGGCTTTGTTGCACAAATCGACCAAATAAAGCAAACTTTCGGGAACAACAAGCAGACCCTAAAGTAGCATTATGACCC
>CAIQWF010000234.1 GCA_903875455.1 uncultured Pseudomonadota bacterium | reverse complement strand
TTTTGAGGGCTTCGTTGTATTCTTTCCAGTTCTTGGTTTGATATTTTTGCACAGAAGGTTGGGTCATAATGCTACTTTAGGGTCTGCTTGTTGTTCCCGAAAGTTTGCTTTATTTGGTCGATTTGTGCAACAAAGCCATTTGTATTCCTCATTATTAAAAATTCTAAAATCTGTTGTGGTTTTGCCATTTTAAATTCCTTCGCTTCTCAACAACTCAACCGCCGCTGCGCAATCTGTTTTGAGCAGGACACGCGGATTTTTCGATTAACAGGATTAATCAATCGTGTTCAAAATTTCCATCCATTGGATTAACTAATTTCAACCCATCAATCCAATCAAAATCATCAATATTGCGTGTCGCTAAAGTTAAATCATGAATTAATGCTGTTGCCGCAATCAAAGAATCACCTAAAGACATTTTATGTTGTTGCCGCAGTTGCATTGCTTTAATCGCTATATTTTCTGTGATGGGCAATATTTCTATTTCAGCAAAAAACTTTTCTAAAAAAAGCAATTCATTCGCAGAAAGTTTATGATAGCCTAACCCTTCAATATAACTCACTCTGGAAACAACAGATTCATTATTTTCGATATAATCCAGCAAATATGAAAATTCCGCTTGATAGGCATAAATAACAATATTCGTATCCAATAACAACATCTTAATCTCTGCCAGGCAAAGTCCTATCGTGTCGTATTTCTTTTTGCCATTCAGCAGGATTTGGTATGGCTGAAAAAATCCCTAATCGAGAACCCTCTTCTAAAATCGCTCTGATTTTTTTACCTTGATAATTCTTTTTAGCCAACAATTTTTGATTCGCTTTTAATTGAGAAATTAACTTTTCTACTTCGATTAAAGACTCTTCGGATAATTCATCAATTTGACGAATCACATTTAATTTGTGTTCTGCTATAGTTGTCATTTGTATTTCTCGCTATTTAAAAATTCTAAAATCTGTTGTGGTTTTGCCATTTTAAATTTCTTCGCTTCTCAACAACTCAATCGCCGCTGCGCAATCTGTTTTTGAACAGGATTAATTGTGCGCATCCTGAAATTGTGAAAATCGTGTTCCAATTTACCAGCGACAAAAAACGCCGAGCGAAATATCAACCAAAAACTGACAAACGTTGCTGCCATAATTTAACTTTGCCTTTTAACGCTTCTTCATCAAAAGTGGTTAAATGCCGCTGCTTTAATAACGGCTTGCCCGCCACCCAAACATCCGTAACCTGATGGCGCGAACAGGCATACACAATATGCGAAATCGGGTGATACAAAGGCAAGGTTTCCAAATGCTGCAAATCAATCGCCACCACATCTGCCGCTTTGCCAATCTCCAATGAACCACACACTTTTTCCAACCCCAAAGCTTTGGCGCCATTAATTGTTGCCATTTTTAACACCGTCATCGCATTAACTGCGCTGGCATCTTTGGCAACGCCTTTGCCAATCAAGGCGGCAGTGCGCATTTCCCCCAGCATATCCAAATCGTTATTGCTTGCTGCGCCATCTGTGCCTAACGCAACATTAATTCCTGCCGCCAGGCAGGCATTGACTGGACAAAATCCGCTGGCGAGTTTCAGGTTAGATTCAGGGCAATGCACAATATGCGCCCCCGTTTTGGCAACCAAAGCAATATCTGCTTCGGATAACTGGGTCATGTGAACAGCAAGCAAATTGGGGCTCAGCAAGCCTAAACCATCCAAACGTTGCAACGGTGTTTGCCCGGTTTGCGCCAGTTGCTGCTGCACTTCAAATTCGGTTTCATGCAGATGGATATGGATTGGCAAATCCAGTTGTTGCGCATACATAGTGATTTTTTGCAGCGGCTGGTCTGAAACGGTATAAGGAGCGTGAGGGGCAAAAGGCGTGGTAATCAAAGGCTCATGCCGCAGGTTTTCGTGCAAAGCCAAACCTTTTTCAAGATAACTCTCGGCGTTTTCAGCCCAGGCAGTAGAAAAATCTATCAGAATCAGCCCAATAGCCGCACGCATTCCGTGTTTGATGGCCTGACGGGCTGCAATTTCAGGGAAAAAATACATATCGTTAAAGCAGGTTGTCCCGCCGCGCAGCATTTCCGCTATCGCCAAATCGGTTCCGTCACTGACAAACGCTTCACTCACCCATTTTTTTTCCAAAGGCCAGATATGTTGCTGCAACCAGTCATGCAAGGGCAAGTCATCGGCAATCCCGCGCATTAAAGTCATTGCGGCATGGGTGTGACTATTGATAAACCCCGGAATCAAAGCGTGCTGTAGCAGGTTTTCAACGCTGCTGGCCTGATATTTTTGATTAGCCTGTGCGGTTGGCAATAAATCAACAATCAAACCATGATTAATCACCAGAGTATGATTTTCATAAACAACGTTTTCAGGTTCTACCGGGATAATCCAGTGGGCATGAATCAAAGTATCTACTTGCATAACTTTCTCTGGTGAGGTGAAAAAACGTGAAAATTTTTAAAACCAGATGCTCAACTTTCCAAAAATGCTGCGCTGAATTTCAGTTCTAGGCATTTCAAAAGCTTCGTCATCATATTCCAAGTGAGCATTATCAAACAAATTTTGCCCTACTACCGAAAGCTCCATATTTTTTGTCGGTTTCCAGGCTGCACGCAAATCAAAAGCGACATAATGCGGAATGTTATGAGTTACATCTGTATCAACGTAGCGCACCATTGGGTCTATTTCAATATTAAAAGGTAAATTCAAGTTTGCCTTAAAATGAAAGCGTTGATGCGGTGATCTCCGACCCGAATTAGGAATTAATACCACGACATTTTCTTTTAACAGGCTATATGAAGCCTGCATTTTTAACCAGGTTGCAGGTTGCCATTGTGTTGTTAGCTCGATCCCCATGGTCTCGCCTTTGGCATTATTAGTATATTGCACCGGGATTTCCAGATAAGTGCCATTAGGATAAGGATTGCCGATTTGCGCCAAACGCAAGCGGTGGTATTTATTGTAAAAGCCTGTTACGTCGAGGGAAAAATTGGAGAAAAATTGCGCACGATAGCCTACTTCGTAGTCCAGTACCGATTCTGATTTAAACGCAGGATTGCCGCTGACTAAAACCGCCGCAGGTAAACCCGGCACTGTCAAGCGGAAGCGGGTGCCAGTATCCGTCAAACTGGGCGTGCGCACTGCACGGGAAACCGCGCCCCAGATACTGTGCTCTTTATTGGGAGTCCACAATAGCCGAATATTGGGTTGCACTTCAAAGCCGCTGAAATCGTTATGCTCAAGGCGAGAGCCAATTGTTAATTTCAGTTCATTTTCCAGCAAGCTGATGTCATCTTGCAAAAAACCGGTGAATAATTGCAGATTGCGTTTGGTCGGGCTAAAACTTAATTTAAAACTTTCGTTAGAGTCAAAATTAAAATATCGATAATTTAATCCCCAGATAATATCGTGCTGCTTTAAACCGTTAAACCGGTGCTGGAAATCAATATCCAGGGTTTTGCTGTGCTGGATATAGGGGGTAACAAACTGCGATTTATTATCATCTTGCTTGTAATAGAATTGCAAAGCCGTTTCTGAAGTCTCAGAAAACTTATGCTGCCAACGGCTTTGAATATTCCCGCCGCTGTGGTGTGTCGGAGTATCTTGATTTTGCAACAGAAAAGGCGCTGAGGGTAAAGGGTAATTTTCCATGTCGCCACTGCGAACCCGGTAAATATCGCCTTGTGTCGAAACAGTATCCTGCTGATTGGGTCGCCATTCCGATTTAAAGCCGCCTTGATAACCTTCCCAATCATCGTGGGCATTCTGCTGGTTAACAGTGAGGTTGTTATTGCGCTTAAAACCTTTGCCATAAAGCCGATAATCAAAATCCTCGCCTAGTTTTCCGCCATAACGGGCACTGGCAAAAGCCTGTTCCTGATTACCGCCGCCTATGGTCAGCAACGCGCCTTGAGTGTCCTTAGCTTTTTTGGTGATGATGTTAATTACGCCATTCGCGGCATTCGCACCCCACATTGCCGCGCATGCTCCGCGTATTACTTCAATCCGGTCAATATCTTCCAGCGGCGTATCTTCACGATGCCAATAGACGCCAGAAAAAACCGGTGTATAAAGGGTTCGACCATCGATCATCACCAGCAGTTTGGAAGAAAACTGGTCGTTAAAACCGCGTATCGTGATAGCCCATTTGTTGGCGTTGATTTGTGCAACTTCAAGACCCGGAGCCATTCGTAGCACATCCGGCACAGTGGTTGCGCCAGAGCGATGAATATCTTCTTGAGAAATGACAAAAATAGCAGCTGAAACATCATTAACACGCTGCATTTTTTTACCGGCGGAGTAAACATATTTTTCTGCCTGTAAAAAGGCTAAATCATCATGCAGCGATTTATCAAGGTCTACTTCTGTTGTGGCCTGTAGCTGGGCAGTAAATAATGCCGAACATACAAAGACTGCTATTTTCAGGTTATCCATTTTTTTTACATCCTGTACTCTCAGCCAGTTTTATCAGGCTGAGCATTTCAAGGCAGATTTTACCCGCTTAAGATTTCATTAGCCGTCTGACATTGTTAAGCAGTTCGTCTTCTGTAAAAGGTTTGGTCATGAATTTGGTCACGCCAGCGGCTTCTGCCTGTTTGCGGTGTTTCTCGGTGGCCCGCGAAGTAATCATGATGATAGGAACATCTTTCATATCGTCGCGATTTCTAACATGCGCAGTTAACTCTATGCCATTCATGCGCGGCATTTCCAGATCAACCAGAATAATATCCGGGATTATTTTTTCAATTTGCTTGATGGCATCCAAGCCGTCAATTGCGGTTTCAACTTCCAGCCCGGAATCTTTCAGCAACATAGCCACCGCCCGGCGCGCACTCAGAGAATCATCCACCACCAAAGCCACCGGCAATCCATTAATGCTATCGGCCAGGGCTTTACTGGCATCGGCAAGCACATAATCATATTTAGCGGCATGGTGCAGCATTTCCACCAGGTCAATAACTGGCGCCACGTCGCCGTTACCCAAAATCGATGCCCCGGTTATCCCCTGAATATGCGGAATATAACTGCCCATGTCTTTAACCAGCAAGTCCCGATAACCCAACAGCTCTTCAACGAAAACAATATGGGTTCTGCCGATTTCATCCTCAATCCGCAAGCCTTGCAGTTTTTGCTCTGCCTCATAAGTGATTGGCATTCCGACCAGCTCGGCAAAATGTTTTGCTGGATAACGCTTATAATCAATATCACAATAAAGATGGCCATCTTCCTGTGCCACAGTACACTCGTCAGCATGATGGATTTTTCTTAAACCGCGATTGGAAATCGCCATGGTCTGTCCGCCGCATTTAATCAGCAACGACAGCATTGAAGACAAGGTCAGCGGAATGGTGATTTCAATCGCCAAGCCTTCATTGCGCACCGAAAACAGACTCATCTGTCCTTGGATCGAGGATATTTTGGTCTGAATAGCATCCATGCCAATCCCGCGTCCTGAGGTTTGGGTAACAACCGCCCGGGTAGAAAAGCCCGGAATTAAAATCAGTTTGTGAATTTCTGCTTCTGTGAGTTGTTGCTTGGCGGAAATCAGGCCTTTTTTAATCGCAGTTTGCAAAATATTGCCGCTCGCCAGTCCGCCGCCATCGTCCTTGCAAGTGATAACAGCATAATTGCCTTTCCGGCTGAATTCCAAAGTGATTTTGCCGACTTTTGGTTTGTTGAATTTTTCCCTGATATGTAACGGTTCAATACCATGATCAATCGAATTTCTTAACAAGTGCATCAAAGGATCCACCATATCATTGAGAATTTCGCTATCAATCAGAATATCCGCACCCTTGATTTCCAGTTCAACCTCTTTGTTGGTGGCGCGGCAAGCCTGTCTGACAATACGTTGGCAGCGCGAAGAAATCGTGCTGGCCGGCACCATTCGGATACTCTGTACCATTTCCTGGTTTTCTTTTTGAATGGTGTCTTCTTCCATCATCAAATATTTCAGGTCAACCAGTTGCTGATCCATGTGAATATTGATTTCACGGATATCGGTAGCTGCTTCGGCAATCCGGCTGGCAGCGGTGTGCAATTCGTTATATTGCTCCATTTCCAGGGCATCAAACTCACTGTCAATGTTGCTACGGCTGCTTTTGCTGTTGTAACTTTGAATGTTGATTGACTGGTCAAGCTCTGATACCAGCGACTGGATATGCCAGGTAAGATCATTCAGAACTTTAAGTTCCTCTGAAAAACGCTTGATCCGCTCTTTAAACTGTTCATTTAAAATGCTGCCTTCACCAGTCATTCTCAGCAATTGGTCAATTTTTTCACTCGGCACCCGAGTCATTGCAATTGCTTCTAGCGTTTTCGCTTCTCTAACAATCGGTGTTATACCGGTATCAGGCAGTGCCGGCAAGGTAGTGGTTTCAACTTCGCTGTCTTCAGCTGGTAAACCTGCCCCTGCAATCTGGTTTGCCCAGTTCAGAACATTTTGCAGCACTTGCAGGGCCTGCTCTGGCGGCTCGTGCTCGCCATTGAGCATCAACTCGCTCATCATTTCCAGACAGTCAGCCGACTCCAGCAGAACCTTGGCTAATGCCTTGGTTGGAAATGTCTCATGTTTACTGAGATGTTCGAGGATTTCTTCCAGATGGTGGGTCAGAACCGCAATTCCTGTCACCCCGACAATATTGCCTGAACCTTTTAAAGTATGGGCAATCCGCTGCGCTTCCAGCAGTTGCGGCAATTCCCGTTCTTCGGAAATAATCTGTTGAATGACTGCGGAAAAGTTATTGGTCAACACCGGCAATTCATTCAACAATGAATCCAGTAACTCGTTATTGACATCCTCTGGCAATTCCAGCGATATATCCGCCAGTTCTGCCTGAGTTTTTCGGTTATCAAGTTGCTGGCTATGTGAACTCAGCACCAAGCCTGACAGTAATTTGATTAGCGGCTTCGTCTGCGCTTCAGTCAGGGGCTGTTTCCAGCCTTGCAAACTTAAATGGGCAACCAGGGCTCTCGCTTTGTCGAGGTCGGTGATGGCGGCAATATGATTCTGAATCAGTGGCAACGCCGCTTCAAATAACTCTGCCTCGCGCTCAGTAAAAGTGTCACTGTCTCTGCGGCTGCGCATATTAAACGACAACAGCTCAAAAACCTGCTCCAAGCCTAACAAACCAATGGTGTTACAGGCTTTGGCAAGATTTTCAAGCTTGAATACATGATTTTTTAATACATCTTTAAAGGGTTTTCCACCTTCTGGAGTATTAATTTCGAGATTGAATTCTTTGACCAATAAATCAAATTCATCTCTTACCATGCCGATTAATTCAGGATTAACCAGTACTGCCGCCGTTGTTTCGTCAGCAACATCTTCGTCTGCAATCGCCAATGTCTCTGCAAAAACAACAGCCTCTTCAGCCTGCAATTGCAAGTTTTCCACCTGTGAACTTGCATCTAGTTCTTCATCTGAAGGTATGGCAACTTGTTTCGATTCTTCCGCTGTAGTTGTTAATGCGGTTTCACTAAATTCCATATCTTCTGCAAACAACGAAAAATCTTCATTTATATCGGTTTCTTCATCGGCAAACAGGGCAATTTCTTCTGGTTCCTGTACTGCTGGCAATTCTTCACTTTCTGTTAAAACTACTGGTTCTTCATAATCCTCTTCAGCAAACAACGAAAAATCTTCGTTTAAATCGGCTTCTTCCTCATCCGCAAACAAGGCCGCTTCTTCTGATTCCTGTTCTGCTGGCAATTCTTCGCTTTCTGTTAAAACTACTGGTTCTTCATAATCCTCTTCTGCAAACAACGAAAAATCTTCGTTTAAATCGGCTTCTTCCTCATCCGCAAACAAGGCTGCTTCTTCTGATTCCTGTTCTGCTGGCAATTCTTCGCTTTCTGTCAAAATTACAGGCTCTTCATAATCCTCTTCTGCAAACAAGCCAAAATCCTGAACTTCATCTTCGGAAAACATGCCCTGATTAAACAGCAACAAATTTTCGCCTTCAGCAACAGAGATTGACTGATACTGGTTCTGTTCTGCCTGCATAGACAGCAACATTTCTTTATCGTTGCCAGTTAAAGGGCTTAACCAAAGGTTATTTTCCAGACAAGCTATTAGAGTCTTTGTTTTCTGGGTATTTGTAATATCATCCAGACAGGCGACAAATGCGATATGCCACGCCTGCAAAAGTTGAATATGGCTTGAACTAAACGCACTGTGTTGTTCGAGTAGCTCAGTGCAGTTGTCGGCAAACAGAAAGACTATATCCGCCAAAATATGCAAACCATCATCATCTTCCTCAGCGATAATTTCTGCAATCCGTAGCCAGTGTTCAGCGTACTGCTGAAAATAATTCTGGCATGATTGAGGAGGATTTTCCGCCAGCAACTCCAGCATAATCCATAATTGTGCTTGTGCATCATCGAAAAACACTGAAATTTTTTGCCAAAGTGGGTTCTGCTTTGCAGCGGCAGCCAAACCGGTTTCCGGCTCGGTTATGCCAAACCCTTCCAACAGCATCGCTTCATCTTCAGCGGCTATCGGCTCAGACCAAAGCGGATTTCCAAGGCATTTGACCAGCCCGGCTGCAAACCTGTTTTGATGAGGTGTTTTGAAAAAATTAGCGAAGTTCGATTGCCAGCCATTCAGCAAGGTAAACTGTTCGCTGCTCAGGCTATCCAGCTCTGCGAAACTTTGCTGGCTGATTTCCAGAAACAGGGATACCACATCCAGCAAGGCCGTTAAACTTTCATCGTTGCCAATCATGTCGGCGATTATCTGCCAGCGTTCAATGTAGTTTTGCAGGCCCAGTTTGAAAGCAGCCACATCATTGAGAATTTCACTATCAATAGCCGCTTTTAAAACCTCAGCTGCCTGATTGAATTCTGGTTGAAGAACCTCCCAGATTAAATTTTTCTGCTCCAGATTGGCAAAACCAGCTTCTTCACTTTCAGCATTTGCAGGCTCTGCATTAACATCAATCGCCTCCTTCAGCTGGGTAATTTCTGGCAACTCGGCAAGAATATCTGATAATTCGGCTGTTTCATCAGCAGCAATGACTTGCACTTCCTCGATTGTCATCTGCTCAGCTGAAGCTAAGTTTTCCGTTACCGCCGACTCTTCCAAAGACTTTGTTTTTTCTTCGGTTAATTGCAATGGCGCCCCAGCAGTAAAGCCTGCCAACAGCATTTCCTCGTCTTCAGCTTCGATTGCCCCTTGCCATAGCAGGTCACGCAGACACTTAATCAACGAAACAGCCAGTTGTTTATTGCCTTTTGCTTTAAGGTAGCTGCCAAACAAACTTTGCCATTTATTCAATAAACTAATATGTCTTGTTTCAAAGCTTGTTATTTGTTCAAAAGTTTGCCGACTCACTTCAATAAAAAGCAGCACAACATCCAGAAGACCAGATTGCTCGCCTGCGATTTCTATTTGTTGCGCGATAGCCAGCCAATTTTCCAAATAGTTCTGCAAACTGGCTGTTAATCCAAGCTCATCATTTTGTGATTGCTGTTCAGCAGCGGCTTTTAAATAGGGAGTTGTTTCATTGAATAGCTGTTCAAGCTGCTGCCAAAAAGTGAGCTCTTTTGCTGCTGACAGTTCGGCAACTACTGCAATTTCATCTTGAGCATTGATAGATTGCCCCACTGTTTCAGAACTTAGGGCAGTATCAGTAAAAAACTGCGGAGAATCAGATCGCAGGCTCAGCGATTCAATAGTTTCCTGGACATCAGGCTGCTGATTTTCTGAAAGCTGTGGAGTTGAATTTTGTTGCTCTTGAAACTCAGACAACAACATTTTTTCATCATCGGCTGAAACAGGTTGAGGCCAAACCGGATTGGTAAGCAGTCTAACCAGGGCACTAGCAAGCTGCTGGCTGCCATTAACTTTAATGTAACTGGCGAATAAATTATGCCACTGTGTTAATACTGCCTGCTGCTCAGTATTTAACCTGCCAGTTTGATTAAACAACTGACAGCTAAACTCAACCAGCAGAGAAATAATATCCAGAATTTTGGCTAACGTTTGCTCTTGTTCCGCCTCAATAAATTCAACAACTGCCTTCCAGCTTTCCAGGTATTGTTTTACAGCTTCAGAATAGTCTTCCTCAGAATCCTCGCTGTTCAGCGTCGGCAGTTCCTGAAAATTAACATCGGTTTCCTGGAACAAAACCGCTAACTTTTCCCAGGCCGAAAGTAGCTTTTCGTTTGAGTCTTCCTTGGTGGTTACAGTTTGTTTGCTATCCGCATTCAATTGTTTAATCACCGGCAAGAAGCTATCCAGCAACACTTTTTCGTCTTCAGGAGTCAGATCTATCGCCAGAAACGGAGCGTTTAAGCATTGAATCAAAGTCAGGGCAAGATTTTGATCATCAGGGGCGTTGGCATATTCGACGAAGGAACTATGCCATTTTTTTAATAGTTGCCATTGGGCATCAGGCAAACTGCCGGCATCTGTTGTTTGCTTAAATGCAAAATCAGCCGCATCAACAAACAGCAAAACCACATCCTGCAAAGCCGGATTATCCAGTTTTGCCGCTTTCTCAACAACTCCCCGCCAAATTTGCAGATATTGAGTTAAAGTATCGGAATGATGCTTGGCATTAAGCAACAATTCCTCGGCATCAGTAAAAACTGTTGCAAAAACGTGCCGGTAATCAGATTTATCTATTGCCATTTAGCATGTTACTCAGGCAGTTTAAAAACATTAACTTTAACAATCAGTTCATCGGCATCTTTAGCTAAGTCATCAGACAAGGTTCTTTGTTGCTGCAACTGCTCATTGGTTTTTATAGTACTGGTTTGAATATTCTGGGCATGTTCTTTCAAGCTTTTACCCACTTCCAGCTGCGCAATGGTCGCAGTAGAGATTTTTTTCACTGCTGCCACCAATGACTCAGTGGTAGCCCGGCTTTCCTTCATTCTTCGCCCCGCCTCTTCCGCCTGCTTTGTGCCATCAACAACCTGACTAATTACCGTATTCATGGTTTTCATGGTATCAGAAGTATCGACCTGAATATTTTTTACCAAGGTGCCAATTTTTTCAGTTGCCTCGCGGGAACTCTCCGCCAGCCGTTGTACTTCGTTGGCAACCACCATGAAAGCTTTGCCGGCTTCTCCTGCTGATGCCGCCTGCATTCCGGCATTCAATGACAAAACATGGGTGCGCTCGGCAATATTGTTAATAATATTCACCACTGCGGTAATTTCCTGTGACCTTTCACCCAAACGTTTTAATCTTTTCTCAGTTTCACGGATGATGTCGCGAATACTGTTGATACTGGCAATAATTTCGCTTACCGCCTCCACCGCTGATTCGGTAGTCACCATGGTTTTTTCCGATTCCTTGTTGGTGACTTGTGAAAACTGGGCGATTTTAATCATGGTATTAACCGCCGTATTCAGTTCGTTTAAGGTAGCCTCAATCTCTTTGCGCTGATTGTCGGCAAACAACATGACGTTGCCAGATTGTTGTTTAACCTTGCCGGAAGTGTCGTTGACCCGTGCCGAAATATTGGCAACTTCTTTTAAAGTCGCCGACATTTCACCAGTGAGCAGATTAATCGAATCAGAAACAGCCCCGGTCATATCTTCTGCGACCGGTACTTTTACGGTTAAATCTTTTTGGCTTAATACCGATACTGAGCGTAGCAAGGCAATAATTGAAGAGTTTAATTGCTGGTGTTCGTATTCCGTTTTGGCAAGTGATGTCACCCGCTCATCCAGCAAGGAATCAAAAGCATTGGCCAGATTACCGATTTCATCGCGACTGGAGCCTTCAACCCTAGCATCGAGATTACCTGCGGCAATATCGTTGATAACCCCTTGCAGAAAAGAAATCGGTTTGATAATGCCATTTACAACGACCAACCATAAAACCAGCATAATCATCAATAAAACGGCAACGACAACTGCGTAAAAAATGCTATCATCCATACTATGTGCATAAGCAATAGCCGCCAAACCGATAACGAAAAAAAACACTACAAATAAAAACTTGTAAACAATTTTTATATTAAGAAAACTTTCTTTGAGTTTCTGAAAAATATTCATTAACCATTCCTGCCAAGATTTGAGAGTTATCAGTTATCCGTTATTTATGTGGAATCTTTGTCGAAAAAAACAAGAATTTTATTAACTGAGAGTGTTTTGTTTTACCGGGGCAACCATCTTTCACTGATGCGCCTAAACGCAAACTTTTTCCCCTAGTGTAGAAAAAAATTTATCTTTATCAAGCTCCAGCCAAACTGTTTCTGCACTTTTATGTGCTGCACGAATATAGCCGTCTATTTTCGGAATCAGTCTGGGCAGGGCTTCCAGTTTCACCAGATTATCCAGTAGCTCTGGATATTTTTTCAGTTGAAATGCTACGGCTTTTTCCCCTTTTCCCAAAACCAGCAGCAATTTATGATTATCAGCCTCTTCTTTAAAATCGAAATATTTTTCCAGATTAAAAACAGGCACCAAGCTGCCACGCAGATTGATTAATCCCAGCATCCAGACTGGGGTGTTGGGAACCGAATAAATCGCGACACCCTTTACAAGTTCGCAGGGTATTTGTACATCATAAATAAAATTCAGGCTACCAATGCTAAAACCGTATCGCAACTCTTTCTTGGACGCATTGGCTGCGTTGTTGGTAATCTCGAGGTTGGATAAATCCGATGGCAGGTTTTCTGTTTCCATAATACTTAGCCCGAGAAAGCTTCAACCTGATCTAAAATTTGCTCTGCGGTATAAGGCTTGGTGATATAGGCTTTTGCACCTTGCAATTCTGCCCACACCCTGTCTGCTTCTGTGTTTTTGCTGCTGACAAAAATAATTGGAATCTGTTTGGTTGTACAATCTTTGGTCAATTCTCTACAGGCGGCAAAACCATCCATTTCAGGCATTACGACATCCATAAAAATAAGATCAGGATGAATGGCTCTGGCTTTTTCCAAGGCTTCCTTTCCAGACGATGCCGTTATCGTTTCGTATCCTTTGTTAGTCAGAATTAGCCTAATTTGATCCAAATACATGGGCGTGTCATCAACGACCAATATTTTTTTTATTGCCATTTTTTTACCTTTAACGGTTTATTTTCTATCATTAAATTCTTTTACCCAGTGCACAATTCTTTCCAGCATACTATGAAATTCATCATGCACAAACGGCTTGGTCAAATAAGTGGTGCATCCTGCCATTAATCCTTTTACTTCATCCAGTGCCGAAGTTTTTGAAGTCAACATGATAACAGGTGTTTTGGCCATGCCCTCGACTTTGCGAATTTGCGTACAGGTTTCAAAGCCATCTATGCCGGGCATCATCACATCCAGAAAAATAAAATCATATTTTTTCTGCTTTACTTTTTCCAGAGCCTCCTCACCCGTATTTGCAAAATCAGTTGCCAGCGGCAGAGTGGCTTTTTTCAGTTCCATATCGATGGTTTTCTGCATCATGGCGCTGTCATCAACCACCAAAACATGCAAGGCATTTTCTGCAAGTGTTTCCGTCTCTTCTGCGGCTATAGTTGTTGCTGTCATAAAGCTTTCTTCAGCCTGGGCAACAAAAGTTTCTGTCTGTGGCGGTATTTCTATTTTATCCAGCACTGGAAAAACGCGGCTGGGTATGATCACACCTCTGATGTAATTAGAATCTTCAGAAATAGCAGGATCTCTACCCACGATAACAACCGGTATGGAACTATTTTTATAACGGGCCTGATAGGCTTGCTGTTGCTTTTGCACTAGTTCATTATCTTTTTTTACTATCAGCAACTCTACAGGTTGGGTGTCAGCAATATTACCCAGCTTATATCTGCGTTCATGCTGCTGTGAAAGTTCAAATATTTTTTTGAATTTATTTTCTTCCTGGGGAGAAAACCCCATGATACCGACACTAATCATTCTCGTCATTCTTGTTAACCATCCATTTTTTCATCGTGCAGGTACTAACGAAGTCTTCTTTAATTCAATTGCCACAAGTTCCGCGCTACGCTCTATATCAAAAAATATCAGTCCAAACTTGGCTTGCGGCTTGGTCAATGCCACCAATAGAGCTCCCTCTCCGGCGTACATCATTAAAATCCCGCCCTTTTCACAAATAACCAGAAGTTGCTGTAAAGACCCACGCTTTAGAGCAACCGCACTACGCTCTGCACGAGAAAACAATGCGGCTGATAACGCTCCACCGCGATCTTCATCAAGTCCTGAACGTAGCGCAGAAGCAATCATCAATCCTTCCGTAGAAATTACCCATGAGCCTTCAATCTCAGGAGAACTGGCATTCAACTCCCTTAGAATAGAAACCAATTCAGCAGCTTGCATATTTAAACCCTCTGTAAACTTTTATTTGATGCTCACAAAGTATAGCTATTTTTTGTGTATTAACTGTTTTTCAGCTTATGCCGGGCTGTCAAACCGTGTCAGTTTGCAAACAAATGTTTTTTTCAAAACCGACACGGTTTTTATTTTTTATTTTTTTGCGGCACTGGCAGCTTCAGCAGCTTTTTTCATTTCTCCGCCACATTTGCCTTCACCGCATTTGCCTTCTGTTGCCTTGCCAGACGGATTGGTAGAGGCCGCTTTGGCTGGTTCTGTTGCCGGCTTTGCTGTGCCAGTAGCAGCCGCCTTCATTGCGCCGCCACATTGACCTTCACCGCATTTACCTTCTGCTGCTTTAGGCGTTGATATTGGCTTGGCGCCTGCGCATTTACCTTCAGCCGCTTTTGATTTAGCCGCAGCCGGTTTTGCAGCAGTATTGGCATCTGCCGCAGCCAATTGCATATAACCACTGGATAGTTCTGTCATTTTAAAAGCACTACCTTGAGTTTCAGCAGCTTCTCCTGCCATAGCAACTGAAGTTAAACCTGTAATTAACGTAGTGCCCATTGCCAAAACTAAAGTTTTATTGGTTTTTTTCATTCTATTTACTCGTTTATATATTAAAGGATATTAATTTTACCGCTAAAATCATAACCTAGTCGTCACAAAGTTATCCATAAAAGTTTTCTCTGCTATTTAGTTCAACTGTTATTGAATTCTTGAATGCTTCGATCCTTATTCCAAAGATTTAAAAAATGACATTAACCATTACGGGGAGGATGTGAAGGAACAAAGGTTGTCAGACAATTGCGGAACGCCAGCAAAATGTTGTGGCGAACGACGGACAATTATTCAAGCCTAGAGTTAAGGTGGCCTGTAGAGTTTTTTAAGAATCGGGAAATTTATGCAGGGTGTGGCGCGAGGCTTGATTTGGCTGTGCTCCCTGATGAAACAAGCTGCCTGCGTGACTTGTAGGCAGCCTGCTTATGAAATAAGGAATTACTGATGCAGCAGAATTCTGAAAAGAGAACCTATAATCCGACTGGTTGGCTCATTATTAAATGATGGGATAAATCTTGATATTAAGTTTCAGATTCTTAGCGCAAGCCTTCAGTCACAAACGGTTCAATCGCCTGATACATTAACTGGTGCATTTTAGGGCTGCCAGCAATCAGATTGCCTGATTGCAAAAACTGGTCGCGAAAAGAAAAATCGGTAATTGCCCCGCCCGCTTCCTGGATTAACAAAACTCCCGCCGCCATGTCCCACTGTTTTAAACCGATTTCCCAAAAACCATCCATTCTGCCTGCTGCAACATAGGCCAAATCCAACGCCGCAGAACCGGCACGGCGAATCCCCGCTGAATCAACGGTTAATGCTTTGAACATGCTTAGGTAAGCATCCAGATGTTGCTGATGCTTAAATGGAAAACCGGTGCCGATTAACGTGCCTTTCAAACTGCTTGGCTTAGTTACCCTGATTTTACGGTTATTTAACATTGCACCGCCGCCGCGTTCAGCGGTAAACAGCTAATCCCTTAACGGGTCGTAAACCACGCCGACTTCAATTTTATTCTTGTTTTTCAAGGCAATTGAAACTGCATATTGTGGAAAACCATGTAGAAAGTTAGTAGTGCCGTCTAACGGGTCTATCACCCAAACGTAATCATTGCCAGCCTGTTCGCCGCTTTCTTCGGCCAGAAAACCATGATCTGGGAAAGAAGCCCGAATAACCTTGATGATTTCCTGTTCTGCTTTCCAGTCTACTTCAGTAGTGAAATCATTTTTGGTTTTTTGGTTAATGGTTAATTGGCTAATATGTTCTGAGGAAAGGCGAATAATTTCGCCTGCATTTCGTGCCGCACGGACGGCAATCGTTAGCATTGGGTGCATAGCTTGAATTTTAATGAGCAGTGAAAAAAGTTGCTTAGGATAGCAAATTCTGGTGATTTAGGCTGAATTTTATGTTTCCTTTTTTAGAAAGGAATCCACCAAACCGCGTAAATAAAGCACTTCCTGCGCTTGTTGTTCATTAAGGGCGTGTTGTTTTTCACATTCGGATTGTAATTGTAAATATTCAGGTGAGCATGAACCCATAAAATGGCTTTGATTATTTTGACCGCAAACACTGTTTTGTGCATTGCCATTGAAATTAAAAACATTTTGTCCATCATCAAATAAACTCGATGGAACGACACCAAATAATTGCGCAATTTGTTTGAGTCTGGATAAATTCACATCCGTTTCGCCGCGTTCAATACTGCCATAGCCATTCGGCGACATCTCTAATTTCATAGCGACATCTTCCTGCGACCAGTCTTTTGTCAAACGCAAAAATTTAATTTTTTCGTGAACTTCCATTAGTAACTATCCTATGGGTGAAATACCAAGTGTGGCTTGCTTGTAGCAGGTTTTGTGAAGCTTTAAAATTTGTAGGCTTGGGGGAAAGATTTTGTGAGCTTATCGCCTTGATAGCGCGTAAACTAACGGGCAAAAAAGCCCTGATGAAAGGTTGGGGCTTATTCGTTAAACAAACTTGCCAGACTTAGGGAACAGTGCATGTCATACAAACTCAATGGAAACTGGAAAGCAGGCTGGGCTTTGGATTTACACACCCTGAAAAGCATTCCGCTTGGTGATGGTAAATTTGATACAACCTATACAGAAATTGGCTTATCGTTGAATCAGTTAAAATACCATCAGGATTATTCACAAATTGATTATTTAGCCCATGTGACGATTGAATTTTTAAAAACGCTGATGGTCACGCCTTATTTAAACGCGATAATCCCAACGCCCGCTTCGATTAGAAGGCAAATTCAGCCTGTTGAGGCAATCGCCGAAATAATAAGCCGCGTTCTCAATATTCAACAGTTCGGACAGTTTTTTGAAAAAATAGAGGAAATCTTAAATTCAGAGGAAAATGTAGCTACCAACAAACAACCTCCCCTGAAAAAAGATTTCCATGAAGCTACTAGAAACGATTTTAG
>CAIQWF010000233.1 GCA_903875455.1 uncultured Pseudomonadota bacterium | reverse complement strand
GTTCATCCTGAGCCTGTCGAAGGATGTTGTGGTTCGACAAGCTCACCACGAACGGATTCAGGGAAATTATTTTTAGCGATGTCCTTAACAATTTTTGTGATTATCGGACCACGCGCCGACAGGCTGAAAACTTATGTTTGAAAAATTTTTCTCAATATCGGCTATACCACATGGTTATTGCCTGTCATGGCAAAGTGGCCTGCTGTGGTTGCATGTGGTCTCCAATGCCTTGATTGCATTGGCTTATATTGGGATTCCTGCCACAATTTATTTGTTTATCCGCCGTAAACACCAGCATTTAATGCACCAGAATCTGTTCTGGCTGTTTGCGTTTTTCATCATTGCTTGTGCCATGACGCATCTGATGGGGATTGTGGTGATTTGGCAGCCCTACTATCTGTTGCAGGGGCTGATTATGGCGATAACCGCGCTGATTTCACTGGTAACGGCGGTGGAATTAGGTCGGCAAATTCCTACTTTGCTAAAAATGCCAACGGTTGCTGAGCTGCAAACCGCCAATCAAAAGTTGGCTGAGCAAATAGCTCATAGCCAGGCACTGGAGAAAAAACTGCGTCTGACCCAGTTTGCAGTTGAAAATGTCGGTGAATGTATATTCTGGGTTAGAGCGGACGCATCAATCTTTTATGCCAATATCGCGGCGATGGAATCTTTAGGTTATGAACAGGCAGAGTTGTTAAATTTAACAATTCTTGATCTTGATCCAGTGCTTAATCGCGAAATGTGGACAACGCTTTGGCAGGAAAGCAAAATCAAGAAAAACCTATCCTTTGAAACTGAGGTATTAAAAAAAGACCACAGCTTATTATCCGTAGAGGTTAATATCAGTTTTATCGAATATGAAGGAGAAGAATACCATTGCTCTTTTATGCGCAACATCAGCGAGCGGAAGAAAACCGAACAGGCCATTAAATCCAGTGAGTTAATGCTCAGGCAAGCCCAGAAAATTGCCCATGTCGGACATTGGATTTATGAGTTAAAGACACATAATCTGTACTGGTCAGATGAAATCTATCGGATTTTCGGCTTGCAGCCACAACAAAGCAAACCTGTTTATCAGGAATTTATCCATCCTGATGACAAGGCCTTCGTCCATCAGGCTTATAGCAATCACCTGAATCAGCAGGCTGATTATGATGTGCAATATCGACTGTTGTTGAAAAATGGCATGGTCAAATATGTGAATGCCAAGGCCAGACTTGAAGTTGACTCACAAGGGCAACCCCAACGTTCAGTGGGAGTTATGTTTGATATTACTGAACAGAAACAGGCTGAACAGAGAGTTAAAGACTTGCTGGATTTAAACCAGAAAATCATCTCCCAATCCGCCGCCGGGGTGGAAGTGTTTAATGCCTCTGGACACTGTATTTCCTGTAACGAAGCTGCGGCAAGAATTCTGGATAAAACCATCGACCAGCTGTTACAGGAGAATTTTTACTCCTTGCCACTTTGGCAAACCACGCAATTAGTCGATACCGCGCTAAAGTGTCTGGCAGAAAAACAACCGCAGCGTCAGGAAATTCAAACCACGCTGCCATCCGGCAAACACATCTGGCTGGATTATAACTTTGCCCCGATTAGCAGCAATCATGAAAACCATCTGTTGGTATTAATTCATAATGTAACAGAATATCGGCTGGCTGAAATTGTTCAGCAGCAAGCGAAATTAAGCGCTGAGCAGGGCAGTCAGGCAAAAAGCAATTTTATCGCCAACATGAGCCATGAAATTCGTACCCCGATGAATGCGGTGATTGGTATGTCTTACCTGATGCTGAATACGCCACTGGATCGGCAGCAGCAGGATTTGATGAAAAAAATTCAACGCTCCAGCGAACATTTAATGGCGATTATCAGCGATATTCTGGATTTTTCTAAAATTGAAGCTGACAAACTGGAACTTGAAGTCGCTGAATTCAGCCTTGAAAAACTGTTAGATGAGGTTATTGCCCTGATGTTTGCCAAAGCGACCGGCAAATCGCTGGAACTGATCCTCAAGGTTGATTCGGAAATTCCGTGTTCTCTGCTTGGCGACCCGATGCGACTAAACCAGATTTTGGTTAACTATGTTGATAATGCCATCAAATTTAGCCAAAACGGTCCAGTTTTAATTGAGGTACAGCTGAAACAGGATTATGAGCAGGACGTGTTGCTGTATTTTGCCGTGCATGACAAAGGTATCGGCTTGACCGAGGCGCAACAGGATTTGTTATTTAAAAGTTTTCAGCAGATAGATGTTAGCAGTACCCGCAAATACGGCGGTACAGGCATAGGATTAGTCCTTGCAAAAAAACTGGCAGAATTGATGGGCGGCGAAGTTGGAGTGGTCAGTGAATATGGCCAAGGCTCCACCTTTTGGTTTACCGCACGGCTAGGCAAAACCACAACCCCCAAAACCAGATCAGCAACTGTTGCTGCACTGCCGCCGGCAAATCTGAATACCGAACAGCAGGTGCCGCAGTTGTTGGCGGAAGAAGCGATGCTGGAAACTGACCAGCAGGCTGTGGCTGGCATTCTTTGTCAGCTTGTTCATCTGCTTGAGGAATGTGATTCTGACGCGGTTGAAATGGTGGAGACTAACAGGGCTTTGTTAAAGGCGGTATTTGCTGAAAATTACCCACTGTTTTACACCCTGATTGAAAACTTTGATTTCGATGCCGCCACCGGCATTCTGAAACAGGTTGCCGCCAATCGCCAAGTTAATCTCACCTAAATCCAAACAGTCCTTATTCTCCTGTTGATTTTTAGAATATGGCTAAAAATAACTTCCGACTCCTAAGTTTACCGTTCGCCTTGAGTCTATCGAAGGGCAACAGGAGGGGATAAGCTCACCACGAACGGATTCCGGGAAATTATTATTGACTGAATCCTATGCTAGTTATACCAATCCATCTTTAGGCAACAGCAAAAATCTTATCTGAGGAATAACCCATGTCAGTTACCGAACAGCTAAAGCAAGAACACCAATTGATTTTAAACTATATCAGCCTGATGGAGCAGTACATCAATCACGCTGATACCTCACTATTATTGAGCAATGCAGAGTCGTTCATCGCGTTTATTCATGACTTTGCCGACAGCTTTCACCATGCCAAAGAAGAGGACGTATTATTTCGTTATCTTGAGGCACCGAATGTGCTGGCGCATTGCAACCCGATTCCGCAAATGCTGTTTGAGCATAATAAAGCGCGGGAACTGGTGAATGCGATGAAAAGCGCTGTGGCAGAGGCTAACACCGATGGCTTGTTGATGACGGTGCGCCAATATGCCGGATTGTTAAGGGAGCATATTTTTAAGGAAGATAATATTTTGTATCCGATGGCGGAGCGCGGCCTGTCTGATAGCGTTAAAGCGGCGTTATTAACCGAGTATGCAGAGATTGAGCAAAAGCTAAACAGTGCCGAAATCTGGGAAAAGTACCAGTCGCTTTATCTTGAACTTGCTGAACGGCTAAATTGATTTAACTAAAAATATGGCTAAAAAAAACTTCCCGCTTTCTAAATGAGCCGTTCGCCTTAAGCCTGCCGAACAGTCGAATGACGCTGTGGTTCGACAAGCTCACCACGAAAATAATAGGGACGTTACTTTGTTGGCTACATCCTTAACAGTTGCCAAATCACTTAAATAACCGAGGTACAACATGAGCATTCCCCCCCCTGCACACCGGGAAAGAAAGATGAGTTCAAACAAAAATCTGCTGCTGTTTTATAAAAACATTCGGCTGGCGATTGGTTTGCTGATGCTGGTGGGGATTAGTTTTGCGAGCTATGTTTATACGGTAGAACAACGCCAGGCCACTGATAGATTGCAACTTCGCTCACTGCTGCTTGCAGATGAGTTGCGACGGTCTTCCAATGATTTAACCCGAATGGTGCGCTCTTATGTCGTCACCGGCAACCCTGTTTACAAACAATATTATCAGGACATGCTTGACATCCGCGATGGCAAAAAGCCGCGCCCTGATGATTATATTTATTGGGACTTGTTAGCAAAAACCAAACAGCAGCCCCTATTAACCGGCGAAAGGATTGCTTATCTGGACTTAATCAAACAGGAAAAATTCACTGCCGCAGAACTTGCCAAACTTACAGAAGCCAAAATCAACTCTGATAAGCTCACCCGTATTGAAAGGGAAGCAATAGCACTGGTTGACTCTCATCTCCCCCCTCGATACCAACGGGCACTACAAAGCTGAACATCATAAAGCCATTATGATGTTGTTCGATGATACTTACCTGCAAGCCAAGGGTGAAATCATGCAGCCGATTAGTGACTTCAATCAGATGGTGGAACAACGCACCTCGGCGGCTGTCATCAAGGCAAAACAAATCGCCCAGGTTATGTGTGTGTTATTGATTGTGCTTGTTCTGTTGTTGCTGTTTTTTATAGAGATGGTATATCGCCGATTGAATTCGGTATTGGGCGGTTCGTTAAAACAACTGCAAACTCAAATTGAACAGCTTGGCAGCGGCAATTTTTCCAGCCCGATTCCGGTTGTAGAGGGCAAGGAAGACAGCATCTTGGGTTGGCTGGCACAAACGCAGGCTAATCTTGTGCGGCTGGATGAAATAGGTAAAAACACACAGAACGAACTAAAAAGCAGTTATTTTGCCCACAACGAAGCACAAAAAATCGCCCATATTGGCCACTGGATTGATAATCCCAACACGCATACTTTGTATTGGTCGGATGAGCTGTATCGGATTTTTGGCTTTCAGCCGCAAGAGGTTACTCCTTCTTCTGAACTGTTTTTTCAGCAGATTGCCCATCCTGACGATAAAGAAGTGATTAATCAGAAATATCAGGCACATCTAAAAAATCAGCAGGACTTTGATATTGGCTACAGGATAGTGCACAGAGATGGCAATATCCGCTATGTCAGAGCCAAAAGCCACAGCGATTTTGACGCGCAAGGCCGGATTCTGCAAACACTGGGAATTATTTTTGATATCACCGAGCAGACTGAAAATGAAGGCACTCTTCGTGAAAAACAACGTCTTTTGACCTATCAGACTGATTTAAACCAGAAAATCGTTTCTGAATCAGCCGCCGGCATCAAGGTTTTCAAGGCTTCCGGTGAATGTATTGCCTGTAACAAGACGGCGGCAAAAATCCTGAACAAAACTGTCGATCAAGTTTTGCAGGAGAATTTTCACCAGATTCCGATATGGCAAACCTCAGGACTGCTGGTTACAGCGCTTACTTGCCTGGCGGAAAGCATCCCGCAGCATCAGGAAATCTATACCACCTTTGCAAACGGTAAGCGCGTTTGGCTGGATTACCAGTTTTCCAACTTTATCAGCAATGGGGAGTTGCATTTGTTGGTTCTGGTTCATGACGTCAGCGAATATCGCCAGCTTGAACAGGAACTTCAGCAAGCCAAGACAGAAGCTCAAGCCGCCAACCAAGCCAAAAGCGATTTTCTGGCCAATATGAGCCACGAAATCCGCACCCCGATGAATGCGGTGATCGGCATGTCTCATTTGATGTTCAACACCGAACTCAATCAAAAGCAGCAGGATTTGATGAAAAAAATCCAGCGGGCCAGCAACAATCTGATGGCAATCATTACCGATATTCTCGATTTTTCTAAAATCGAAGCAGGAAAGCTTGTTGTTGAGCAGCAGGAGTTTGAGCTTGAAAAACTGCTGGAAGATGTCAGCACCTTGATGTTTGCCAAAGCATCGGCTAAAGCCTTGGAATTGCTGGTGCAGATTGATTCATCCGCGCCGGATTTTTTGATTGGCGACTCGATGCGCCTGACCCAGATTTTAGTCAATTATGTTGATAATGCAGTCAAATTTAGCGAACGCGGGCAAATTTTAATTACCGTGCAGATGAAACAGGGTAATGATCGGGAAGCGCTGCTGTATTTTGCGGTGCAGGATCAAGGTATTGGCCTGACTGAAGCGCAGCAGACTTTGCTGTTTCAACGTTTTCAGCAGGTCGCCCCTTCCAGCACCCGCAAATTCGGCGGCACCGGTTTGGGATTGTCGATTGCCAAAAGTCTGGCAGAACTGATGGGCGGCGAAGTCGGAGTCATCAGCGAATATGGCAAAGGCTCGACTTTTTGGTTTACCGCCCGACTGGGTAAAAGCACCAAACAAAAAACGAAATTATTACCGGCTGTTTTTGAGCCGCCGCAGTCGGCATCAGCAAAAATGCAGGCAATTCATGGCGCACGGGTGTTATTGGTTGAAGATGATGAGCTTAATCAGGATGTTGCTGTGGCCCTGCTTAACTCTGCCGGTTTATCCGTTGAAGTGGCAGAAAACGGTAAAGTTGCGCTGCAAAAATTGCAGGAAAATACTTACGATGTGGTGTTGATGGATGTGCAAATGCCGATAATGGATGGAATTGCAGCCACCCGTGCTATCCGGGCGTTGCCTGAATTTGCCAGCCTGCCGATTATTGCGATGACGGCTAATGTCATGTCATCCACCTGTAAAGAGTGTGAGGCCGTTGGAATGAATGATCACATTAGCAAACCTGTGCGACTGGAAGAGTTATGGGATAAATTGCTACGTTGCGTGAAAAAAACCGGGGCAGCAGAGACTTCTCAAGACAAAACAGCCGCAGAGCCACAAGCTGACCCAGAGACATTGACAACGCTTTTCAGCAAAATCGCTCACTTGCTTGAAGAGAGTGATAGCGAAGTGCTGGAGCTGGTAGAAAATAATGAAGTGTTACTAAAACAGACATTTGCCGAAAATTGCCAGCCGTTTTATGCCGCAATGCAAAACTTCGATTTCGATGCCGCTTTCGCCATTTTGAAACAGGTGGCAGCAGCCCGGAATATTACACTCAAATAAAAAATGTTTAGGATATAGTCAACAATAACATCCCTATTCCGTTCGTGGTGAGCTGTGAGCTTGCCGAACAGTCGAACCACAACATCCTTCGACAAGCTCAGGATGAACGGAACATTCTAAAGTCGGGAAGTTATTTTTAGCGATGTCCTAAAGAATAATTTAACCAGAAAAAATTAAAGATAGAGGAATAACCGCAGTGAAAGTAATCGAAGTTTTCCCTTGGAATGACAATTTTGAAACCGGTATTTTACAGATTGATGACCAGCATAAAGAGTTGGTTAATTTATTAAATTTGCTGGCCAGCAGTTTGGCGCAGCAAGCGGACAAGTCTGTTTTGGATGAGGTTTTCAATAAAATGGCCGAGTACGCCTGTTATCACTTTGAAACAGAAGAGGCGATTTGGCATGAGTTTTTCCCGGATGATGAATGGGAAGCGGCCCATATAGAAGATCACCGCAGTTTTGTCCAAGACGTTCTAAAGCTCAAAGAAGAAGAAAACATCGCCAACGTGAGTCAGGTAGCAGAGCATACTCTGTCCTTTTTAACCCACTGGTTAGCCTTTCATATTCTGGATAACGACAAACGCATGGCCAAGGCAGTGCTGGCTATTAAAAATTCCGGTCTGTCGCTGGAGGATGCAAAAAGACAAAGCAACAACGAGATGAGCGGGGTTGCCAAAATCCTGATTGATACCATTTTGAAAATGTACGACAGCCTTTCCAACCGGACTTTTCAGTTAATGCGCGAAGTCAATGAACGCAAACAAACTGAAGCTCAGCTGGAGCAGGCCAGAAAAACCGCTATCGCTGCCAATCAAGCCAAAAGCGAGTTCTTGGCCAATATGAGCCATGAAATTCGCACGCCGATGAATGCCATTATCGGCATATCCCATCTGATGCTAAACACCGAGATGAATTCGCGGCAGCTGGATTTTATGAAAAAAATCCAAAGCTCCAGCCATCATTTACTGGAAATTCTTAACGATATTCTGGATTTTTCCAAAATTGAAGCGGGTAAACTGACGGTTGAACAGACTGAGTTTGATTTGGAAACAGTGTTAAACAGTCTGGCAACGCTGATGTCAGAAAAAACCTCGGCAAAATTGCTGCCGCTGCTGTTTGATGTTGACCCGGCTATTCCCGGTTATTTGATTGGCGACCCAATGCGGCTTGCACAGATTTTAATTAACTATGTTAACAATGCCTTCAAATTTACTGAACGCGGCAAAATTGTGGTTGAGGTGCAGATAAAACAGGACAACGCTCAGGACATGCTGCTTTATTTTGCAGTACACGATACCGGTATCGGCCTGACCCAAGAACAACGCGCTGTCCTGTTTCAAAGCTTTCAGCAAGCCGACACTTCGACTACCCGCAAATATGGCGGCACCGGTCTGGGGCTGGCGATTTCCAAAAAACTGGCGGAAATGATGGGCGGCGAAGTGGGAGTGGAAAGCGAATATGGCAAAGGTTCTACCTTCTGGTTTACCGCCCGCCTGGGTAAAAGCAATAAACAGAAACTGCAACTGCTGCCTGACCCCGGTCTGGCGGGGCGCAAAGTGTTGGTGGTAGAAGATCATACCGATTCGCGCCTGATTCTTTGCAACCTCTTGGAAAAAATGAGTTTTCAGACAGATAGTGCCGCCATTGGTTTGGTGGCACTGGCAAAAATAAAACAGGCCGACAGTGAAAATCAGCCTTATGAACTGGTATTTCTGGACTGGCAAATGCCGGGCATGAATGGCTTGGAAACCGCACGGCAAATTAAGGAACTGGAATTGACAAAGCCGCCGCAGCTGGTGATGGTGACGGCTTTCTGCCGCGAAGATGTGATTAGCGAGGCCGAAAAATCCGGCATAGCCGAGGTATTGATTAAACCGGTAAACGCTTCGCTGCTGTTTAATACCGCTATCAGCTTGCTCAGCGGCAAACAGCGAACCAGAAATCCTGCCACGGCTTCTGACTTATCTTTGCTTGAGCGGCTCCAGCCGATTCAGGGGGCGCGGATATTACTGGTTGAAGATAACGAGCTGAATCAGGAAGTGGCAGTGGAGCTGCTCAAGGAGGTCGGATTATTGATTGATGTGGCGGAGAATGGCGTTGTGGCGCTGGAGATGGCTCAGGAGCATGAGTACGACCTGGTGCTGATGGATATGCAAATGCCGGTAATGGATGGTATCTCTGCGACTCAGGCAATTAGGGAGTTAGGGCGGTTTGCAGACCTGCCTATCGTGGCCATGACCGCCAACGCCATGCAGTCTGACCGGGAAATCTGTCTGGCAGCGGGCATGAATGACCACCTGGGAAAACCGATTGAGCCCGAAGAATTGTGGAATATGCTGTTGCGCTGGGTGAAACCAGGTTCGGCGGACAATGCTCAACCCAAGTCTGCGCCTGTCAATCACGCTGATAGTCCAATAACTATCCCCGCTGATATTGAAGGGCTTAATACCAGCGCCGGATTAAGACGGGCACTCGGCAAACCGGCAATGTATCTGTCGATGCTGCAAAAATTTGCGGATAAGCAAAAACAGATTCCAGCACAGCTTGAGACGGCTCTGGCGGCAAAAGACCTGGAGCTGGCTGAGCGTTTGGCACATACCCTGAAAGGATTGGCTGGCAACATTGGTGCTGAGCAGTTACAACAGGATGCCGCCGCCGTTGAAGGGGCGATTCACGCCTGCCGGGTTCCGGTTGCAAACCAGTTGCAACCTTTATTACAAACCCTGGCCCATCGCCTGCAAAACCTGATTGCACAAATTGAACAGAATTTGCCAAAATCAGAACCTACTGAGCTTGCAGCGCCGATGCAAGTTGACCAAGAGGCGCTGGATAAACTTTGCGGCCCGCTTGCCGCCCTAATTGAAGAAAATAATGGTGAAGCACTTTATCTGGTCAATGACAACCAACCCTTGCTGCAAGCGCTGTTGCTGGATAATTACCGGTCTTTTTATAGCTCGATTGAAAATTTTGATTTCGATACAGCCGCTGCCATTTTGACTCAGGTGACAAAAAAGCATTAAATTGATTTTGGCAGAAAAACACTCGCCATCCAATTTTTAGGAAATAAAGCCGTTATGAGCAAATCATTCTCTCCAATTACCTGCCTGTCACTGGTATTTATCGCTTCAGGCCTGCCATTTTTGCTGGTAATGCTATTTCGGGCGCAGATTTATTCGGTGATGGATATAGCCTCCTATCTGGCTTTTCATAACACCGCCGAGTTTTTCAGCATCATGGTGTCGTTTTCAATCTTCGGCATCGGCTGGTATTCCTATGACCAGTCCCAAAATCGCCATACTTTATTTCTAAGCTGTATTTTTTTAGGCGTTGGCTTGCTGGATTTTATGCACACCTTGAGCTTTCATGGAATGCCAGACTTTATCTCCGCCAACTCATCAAACAAGTCCATACAATTCTGGCTGGTTGCACGCACCTTTATGGCGGCCAGTTTTTTGCTCAGTGCCTATATTCAACCGACCACCAAGTGTTTTTGTTTATCGAAACCGGCGCTGCTGTCAATTAACCTGGCCTTGCCGACACTGCTTCTGGTTTTAGCCAGTTTTTACCTTGACTCTCTCCCCGTTACCTTTACAAAAGAATTTGGACTGACCCCTTTTAAGAAAAATACCGAATATCTGGTTATCTTTTTACTTTGTTTAAGCATTGCAGCCTATTGGCGACGGATGGCAGAACCGCAAACTATTTATTTTCTCTCGGCATTTGTGGTGTGTATTTTCAGTGAAGCGGTTTTTACCGGCTATAAAAGCGTTTCTGACACCTATAACACGCTGGGACATATTTATAAAATTATCGCTTTCTATTTAATTTACCGGGGATTGTTTGCTACCGCCATCAAAAACCCTTATTTTGAGCTTGCCAATGCCAACCTTCAACTCAGCAATGAAATTGCCGAGCGGATCGAAACTGAAAAAAAATTAGCCGATTACCATGACAATCTGGAACAGCTGGTAAAGCAGCGCACCGTTGAACTGGAGCAGGCCAAAAACAGTGCCGAAGCCGCCAATGCAGCCAAAAGCACTTTTCTGGCAACCATGAGTCATGAGATTCGCACGCCGATGAATGCGATTATCGGCATGTCTCATCTGATGCTAAACACCGAAATGAGCCGCAGACAGCGGGATTTCATGAAAAAAATCCAGCTTTCCAGCCGACATTTATTGGGGGTGATTAACGACATTCTGGATTTTTCTAAAATTGAAGCCGGAAAACTGGCGGTAGAGCATGTTGAGTTTGAGCTGGAAACTTTATTGGATAACGTTGCCACCTTGATGGGGGAAAAAGTCTCGGCCAAGTCGCTGGAGTTGATATTTGAGGTTGATCCGGCTATTCCAGACTATTTGATTGGCGACCCGATGCACCTGGGGCAGATTTTAATTAACTACGCC
>CAIQWF010000232.1 GCA_903875455.1 uncultured Pseudomonadota bacterium | reverse complement strand
TAAAATCGTTTCTAGTAGCTTCATGGAAATCTTTTTTTAGGGGAGGTTATTTGTTGGTAGCTACATTTTCCTCTGAATTTAAGATTTCCTCTATTTTTAAAAACTGTCCGAACTATTGACAATGAGAAAATCAATTTTCTGGCAATCTAGCCTTGCTTTTGCGTTAGTTTACCTTTCCTCCTCTCTCGCATTTGCTGATAAATCGTTAGCCGTCGGTTATGGCGATTTGCCTTACAATAAACCGCAAGCTGGCAGTTATCAATTGCCAACTTTAGGTTTAGCCGGTGACGGTTTAGTTTTGGACACCGCCAATCAACCTAAAAAACTGCATGACCTCATGGGCGATAAAGTGGTGGTGCTGAGTTTTATTTACGCCACCTGTAGCGATGTAAACGGCTGCCCGTTAGCGACTTCCGTACTCTATAAAATCAAAAATCGCCTTGCAAAAGAACCGGAACTAGGGAAACAGTTACGCTTATTAACCTTAAGTTTCAACCCGCAGCAGGACACGCCGGAAAAAATGGCTCATTACGGTAAAGGACTGCAAAATTCCGCTCTGGAATGGCAGTTTTTAACCACCCGCTCGGAACAGGATTTGCAACCGATACTGCAAAGCTATCAGCAAAATGTGCAAAAAATATTCGATAAAAACGGCAAGTTTACCGGCACCTTTTCCCATAATCTGCGCGTGTATTTAATTGATAAAAACAAACAGTTGCGCAATATTTACAGCGTGGATTTTTTGCATCCTGATACGTTAATCAGCGACATTAAAACTGTGTTGAGTCCACAAACTTTGCAAGCAAAATCAGCTATTCAGGAAGCCAAGACTCAAAGTAATGCTGTTTATCGTGGCGGCGATAATAAAACCGCATACGAAAGCAAGGCTTATAAAACTCAATCGATTGCTCTCACTCAACGTTCAGGACGCAGTGCCGATTTACTGAAAACCATAAAAAAACCGCCGTTGGGTCTGCCCGCAGTGCCGCAGCCCAAAAATAATCCTATTACTCAGGCAAAAATAGCGTTAGGTAAAAAGCTGTTTTATGACCGCCGTTTGTCGTTAAATAACACCTTTTCCTGTGCCATGTGCCATGTGCCTGAGCAGGGTTTTACCAATAATGAAATGGCAACCTCTGTTGGTGTGGAAGGCCGCACGGTGCGCCGCAATGCGCCGACTTTATATAATGTCGCTTATCTGGAAAAACTGTTTCACGATGGACGCGAAAATACCTTGGAGCAACAAGCTTGGGCACCGTTATTGGCACATAATGAAATGGCGAATCCGTCGATTGGCTATGTGATTGATAAAATTAATCACAATGCTGATTATAAGGGGCTGTTTGAGAAAGCTTTCAAGCGTGGCGCGAGCATGGAAACCGTAGGCATGGCGTTGGCCAGTTATCAACGCACGTTAAATTCCGCTGATTCGCCGTTTGACCGCTGGTTTTACGGTAAACAAAAAAACGCTTTAACTGCTGAGGCAAAACGCGGTTATCAGTTGTTTGTCGGGAAAGCAGGTTGCGCAATCTGTCACCAAATTGGCAAAAAATCGGCGTTATTCACTGACCAAAAATTGCATAACAGCGGGCTTGGTTATGATGATTCGATGAATAAGCCGCAGCATAAAATGAAAGTACAGGTTGCGCCCGGTGTGTTTTTAGATGTCGATAGCTCTACTGTAACTAGCGTTGCGGAACCGAAAGCCGCCGATTTAGGTTTGTATGAAATTACCCAAAACCCTGCCGACCGCTGGAAGTATAAAACCCCAAGTCTGCGCAATGTCAGCCTAACCGCTCCTTATATGCACAATGGCCGGTTTGCCAGTTTGCAGCAAGTGCTGGATTTTTATAATCAGGGTGGTGTGAAGAATGAAAATCTTGATTCTTTGTTAAAGCCGTTAAATCTAGGCAAAGCTGAAATCAGCGACTTGATTGCGTTTTTGCAAAGTTTAACCGGCAGTAATGTTGAAGAGTTGGTAGCAGATGGCTTTATGATTGAATAGCCTCAATTCGTTGATTTAACCAAAGTCAGTTCACAGCCATTTTATGGCATCGGACCGGCTTGTAGAAAATAGTCTGGGATTAAGCTGCTGCTCCCAAGCTTTCAATTTTGAGATTAATCGAGTTTTTGATTTCGGTCAAAAAATCCGTGAATGTTTTAAAAACACCTTTAATGTTTTCTTTAACCGAGTACAGCGGTTTTTTATTCTGCGGCGACTTTTCAGTACTGAGCCAAACCAGCAAATCATAATAATTTCGTACATTTTCGACGTACATAACCGGTTCATTACCCCGCGCATAGCCATACTTGGTTTGGCTAAACCAGTTTTCATCTTCCAGAAGCGGCAATGATTTTCTTACATCCAGCCATTTATCAGGATTGAGTTTTTGCTGCCTGGTTAAATTTCGCGCATCTTCAAGATGGCCATAGCCAACGTTGTAAGCAGCCAAAGCGAACCAGGTACGATCAGGTTCAGAAATTTGTGCCGGAAGTTTCTGCAATTGCTGTTTGAAATACAAGGCCCCACCTTTAATGCTTTGAACGGGGTTGGTTCTGTCAGTAATGCCAACCTGTAAAGCAGTGTCGTTGGTCAGCATCATCAAACCTTTAACGCCGGTCGGTGAAACAGCACTGTTTTCCCAGTGCGATTCTTGGTAGCCGATAGCAGCCAATAATCGCCAGTCCAGATTATTTTGGTTGGCAGCGGTGACAAAGTAAGGTTTGTAGAGCGGGAATCGGGTTTGATGATGCTGGTAAAATTTGCATTTATCGACATAATCCAAGGCGTCTACATGCCCGTAATAACGTTCAAGGAGCTGCTCCAGGGTTTTATCTTGTTTGATTTTTTTTAGGAAAGCATTAACAGCATCGGAAAGGCTGTTATCGGGAGATTTAGGGAATGCCCAGGCAATTTGGCGGGGTTTACTGATATCAAAGGCAATCTGGAGTTTGGGATAAAATCGCTGAATGATTAAGGCCTGGGTTGAATCGACAATGGTGTAATCAATCAGCCCCTGATCCAGCAATGCAATCAGGCTACCGCTATCCAGTTCGGTATTGGTCAGCCAGCGCAATTGCGGGGAGCTGGTTTTTCGCAGATTTTCCAGACTTTCAACATAACTGCTATCTTTTACCACTTCCAGAATTCCGGCATTCAGGTCGGCTATTGTTTTTGGCGGTTCAGTCCCTGAATGATATAAAACCTGTTCAACAATTTCATGGTAGGAATCAGAGAAATGCAGTTTGGTTTGCCGTAGTTCCGTCACTGCCAAACCTGCTGCGGCAAGATCGACTTCTCCCTGAGAGGTTTTAGTTAAAACTTCAGCAACATTTTTTCCGGTGTGAAACTGAACCTTGACCCCTAATTGCTTGGCAAACAAGGTTGCCAAATCGTACTCCAGACCGGCATAGCTTTTGGTGGTTGGATAATAAGTGCTGGGAGCGACACGGGTTGCAACATGCAATACGCCATCATGCCGGATTTGTTCGAGCTTTGAGAGCTTGCTTTTTTTCTCTACCGGTGGCTTAACAGGCGTAACAATTTCGTCATCGCAACCTGACAGCAACAGACAATAAAGTAAACAAATAATCAGGAAGACAATATTTTTTGACAACGGACTAACGCAACATTTTGTAAGTATTGATTAAGCCATTGGTAGAGCAGTCATGGCTGTCTACATACCGATCTGTTTTGAGTTCCGGTAAAATCGCTTTCGCCAGTGCTTTGCCAAGCTCTACGCCCATTTGATCGAAGGAGTTGATATTCCAGATTACCCCCTGGGTGAAAATTTTATGCTCATAAAAGGCAATCAAACTGCCCAAGGTGTGAGGTGTGAGTTTTTTATATAAAAAACTGTTAGAAGGTTTGTTACCAGGGAAAATTTTGGAAGCAATCAGTTTTTTATCCTGTCTGTCGTCTTCACCTAAATCACGTTCTACTTCGGCCCGGGTTTTACCACGCATTAGCGCTTCCGGCTGGGCAAAAAAATTGGACAGTAAAATATCATGGTGTTCAGGCAGTTCATACTGACTTTGGGCGGCTGCCAGAAAATCGCAGGGAATCAGTTTTTTACCTTGATGAATCAGCTGGTAAAAAGCGTGCTGACCATTGGTTCCGGGCTGTCCCCAGACAATAGGGCCGGTGCTGTAGTCCACTGTTTCACCATTAATATCGACATTTTTGCCGTTACTTTCCATATCGGCCTGCTGAAAATAATCGGCAAAAAAACATAATGATTGGTCATAAGCCAGAATAGCCTGTGATTCGGCATCAAAAAAGTTGTTATACCAGACCCCTAATAACGCCATAATCACCGGAATATTTTCTTGCAGCGGGGTATGACGAAAATGTAAATCGGCTTCATGTGCGCCTTGCAGTAATTCTTCAAAACCATCCATACCAATATACAAGGCAATGGACAATCCAATTGCAGACCAAAGCGAGTAGCGGCCACCCACCCAGTTCCAGAATTCAAACATGTTGTTGCCATCAATTCCAAATGCAGTGACCCTTTCGATGTTGGTGGAAATGGCAACAAAATGTTTGCTGATTGCTGACTTGTCAGCGGCAAAACCCAATAACCAATTGCGGGCGGAATTGGCGTTGGTCATGGTTTCCTGAGTGGTGAAAGTTTTGGATGCAACCAAAAACAAAGTGGTTTCAGGATTGAGATATTGCAGGGTTTCAACCAGGTCGGTTTGGTCTACGTTGGAAACATAGTGAACTTTCAAGCCCTGATTGGCATAAGGTCTTAATGCAGTGGTAACCATTTTCGGCCCTAAATCGGAGCCGCCGATACCGATATTCACAATGTCGGTTATCACTTTGCCACTGAAACCTTTCCAGCTGCCGGAATGAATTTTGTCGCAAAACATGCGCATTTTTTCCAAAACATCATTGATTTTGGGCATCACATTCTGGCCATTGACATAAACAGGCGTGTTGCTGCGGTTACGCAAGGCCGTGTGTAAAACGGCACGGTTTTCGGTGATATTAATTTTTTGCCCGCAGAACATCGCCTCGGTTTTTTGCTTTAAATGGCTGGACTCTGCCAAATCAATTAACAGCGGCAAGGTTTCTTCGGTAATCAGGTTTTTTGAGTAGTCAAACAGGATGTCATTAAAATGGAGAGAAAACTTCTTGAAACGATTTGGATCAGCTGAAAAAGCCGCACGCAGCGATAAAGAGCGATTATTTTCATAATGTTGCTGAATGGCTTTCCATGCAGGAGATTTACATAAGCTTGGCATTCTTACTTTCCAAAAAATAACAAAATTAATCTTAGTCTACGAGAAGGAGCCTAGGATAGCAATATCTAGGTTAGACAATCCTAATATAATGCTG
>CAIQWF010000231.1 GCA_903875455.1 uncultured Pseudomonadota bacterium | reverse complement strand
GTTTTCCATGTCCGCAAGAACTTTAATCGTACCGCCGCTATTATTGCCGCTAACGTCTAGCTTACCATTTACCTGCACGACACCACTATTGCCACCATCGAGAATAATCTCGCCGTTGCGGTCAACCAAGCTTTTAGCCTGTATCAGGCCTTCAGAATTCAACACTGTTTCGGTCAATTGCCCGGCGGCTTGGGCGGTCAAAACCACCCGGCCCCCATCAGCCAGAATTGCGCCTTTATTATTAATCTGGGCATTTAACACAGCTTCTGGCACCTTAACTTCAACCAGGCCATCACCTTTCAAATCCATATCAACCGTCTTGCCCGCCGCCAGAATAGTCGAGCCCTTTGGCGTTTCAATGGTTCCCTCATTACTGACTTGTGTGCCAATTAACGCAACTACACTGCCTTCCGGGGTTTTAATGAAACCCTGATTACTAATGGTGCCGTTGGCATTGTTCTGAGTAAAATGAAAATTGCCGTTTAAAAAATCGGCGTTACTGAGGTTATGCGTTGTCGCAACCAAACCGCCGACATCAACCTGTGCAGTTTTGCTAAACAATACCCCATTTGGATTGACTAAATAAACCTGGCCGTTGGCATTGAGTTGACCTTGGATCACACTGGCATCCATTCCAACGACGCGATTAAGCAACGTCGCGCTGGCATTGGGTTGTTGAATGTTGACGCTCTCGTTAGCGTTAATTGAAAAGCCTTGCCAGTTGACAATGGCCTGCTGGCTGCTCTGGTTGATTTGCATCTGTCCGGCGTTTGGTCTGGCAACATTCACCTGTCCGGCAACAACCTGCTCACCGCTTGGCAATGCCCAACCGCTTGAAGAGCATAATAATAAACCGGTTGCTAATAATTTATGACAAACTGAAGCACTACGCTTTCCTCTACGTTTGCTGTTTTCACAAACAGCTATCCAAGTACCTAATGATTCACTCCAGATGCTGCAATAGATGTGGTTCATGGCCTGTTTCCCTTTTTATTCGATGCTGTTTTTGAAGAATGAGAATACAGAGGCGGGTAAAGTGTGCTTATGTGACTGTCCAAAAAAATGAGGTGTGATAATATTTTTGCACCGTGTTGTTGTAATCAAAACTGGCAGAACGCCAGATTTCATTCAACCTTTCGTTACCGAACTTATCCTTAAGTTTGTTATATTTAACTGATTCGGTTAAGTTGTAATGCACCAGCTCTGAAATGCCGATATGACTGGGAGCTTCAAGTTTTGCCGCAATTTCTACCGCCAGATGCAACGCCTTTCCGCTCCATACCAACCCGCCGAGCGGCGATTGTTCATTGCCAAGTTTTACGCACAACACCGATCCATCATCAATGCCAATGGCAAAGTTCACCGCATCATAACTTTCAAGAGTTTTCCGCACTTTGGAATAGTCATTCGCGAGCATATATTTTATTTTCATCGCTGCCTTAACTGCACTGTTCAGCGTATCCTGGGTTGTCCCCTGAAAGAAAATATAAACCCCGTCATCATGCGCCTGCCGAACTACACCGCCTAAAGGGATAACAATTTCTGCAATCAAATAAAAATAGGCAATCCGAATTTTTGCCAAAGTGATTTCATTGTGTTTCTCGATAATCTGGCCTGTTCCTCTTAGCTCTACATAAACAACAGTTGCCTCAAAGCCTAAACCTTTGCTGCCAAATACCAAGCGCGGATCATCCAGACTGGGCACTTCCTCAATATCCTCAATTTCAAAAGACCCTTCGATAATTTTTTTGACCTGTTCTTCTATTTCTATTTTCATCAAACGCCCTATTTTATCCTGAAAAGCTCTGAATCATTTTTCTGGCAATTTCTCATTGTCCGCGTTGCCGAATTTCCCCGCCTGTGCAGGGCTAAAAACTCATCAAACTGCTTAATTATTTTTTACGCCGCTTTTTAATTTAAGTTTAGATTAACATGAATAATCAGCGATTGCATTGAACTGTTATCTAATCTTTGACTGTTTTGTCTAACGCGCTTCATGCTTGCTAAATCATAAAATAAAGAGTCTAATCCTATCTCCTTTAGTAGCAACATTAGACCGCTTGATTCTTAAGGTTTACTGTTGCGAAACGCTCCATTTCTCTCTATTTAAAGATGTGATTATTATGAAACAAATTTTATTTTCGGCGTTATTTTTTGCCGCGTTTTATGTCAGTGCCGCAGGTCAGGAGATTCATAAATGGTACGCGGGCACACAGTATGTTGGTACAGTGGTTACAAGCGGTCTGGTTTGGCAATGCAGTGGCGGCACCTGTGTTTTGGAAGGTCCCTATGGAACGGGGTTAAATATGCAGGTTTGTCAGGAGTTATCCCAAAAAGTGGGCGGACTCGAATATTATTACAATGATGCAGGCATGATTTGGAGTAAAACAGAAAACAGCGCCTTGTTAAAACAGTGCAATGGCAGATAGAGGATGCTTTGGTCAGTCATATCAAAAGATATTTTCATTTAGTTGAAATTTAATTTGAAAAACACCAAGAATCTCTCAGTCCAAAATAAATGTTATGGATAAAGTTTATTTTCCCGGCAGGCAAATCTGTCTGCTAGTTTTTAAGTCTAATTTTAGGTGATAAGTAAATGAAAAAAATTTTCTTAATAATGGCGTGTACCGTTGTATTTTCAGGATGTGTTGTTCGACCTCCTTCACTTGAAGTTCCTTCTGTCAGTATAGAGCCACCGATTAAAGTTATTACTCCTGACTCCAGAGATTATGACGGTGGACATAGGCCTGGCAAAGGTTGCCCCCCAGGATTGGCAAAACAAGGTCGGTGTTAAATAAAATTTTGGTCTACACTTTCAGGGAAAGCAGCTGCCAGGTAATGTAAATAGCTTTCCTTTACCTGTGCAGCCGTGTAAAGGACGGGCAATTTTCGAGGTAACAATCATTAGCAGATTTTTGCCTGTCCAATACACTTAGGCTTTTCTTTAGGTGTTTCAAATTTATTTAAAACTTACATTATCAGGTAACTCGATGAAAAGAATTTTTTTACTTATTGGCTGCGCTGTTCTTGTGAGCGGCTGCATGAGTAATGCGCCCTCCACTCAGCAGGCTGCCCCTATCACGGAAACCGGGACCGGAGGAACAACAGCAACGACTATTCCCTCTGTGCATCAGCATAATTTACCCACTCCGCCTGCGGATGCTGATAATTTGCCGTCACCTGATTATCCAGAATATAGCAAGATTATCCGTAGCAAGAATGCAGGACACAGCAAAAACGTGGTTCATAGCAAGAATGCACAACCGGTGATTTGCAAAACTATTCCTAAAGCAAAAACTGTTGCAAAAGCGAAAGACAAAAAAACTAACGTTAAATCCAAACCTGTCGCAAAAACGGCCGCTAAAAAAACGCTGAAAAAAGCTGCTAAAGTGACCCCGAAGCTTAAGAAAAAGTCAGCTCCTAAAGTTACGGCAAAGAAGAAAATAAAATCCAAACCTGCCCATAAAGCCAAACCGGCTGCAAAAAAATAGCTAAAAACGGTTAAAAGCACTAAAAAACAGCTCTTGATTCAAGACACATCAAGCAGAAAGAAGGGAAATATCAGTGATACTGATGCCATGATCAAAATGGCATCAGTAAGGACGGGACTAGATTTTTTTATCAATCAGAACTTTGTCATCAATAACCAGTTTGGAAATACCGCCTAATGTCACATGTAAAGTGCAGGAGGCTTTTTTGAAATGATCGGTTTTTTCGCCTACCCATTTTAAGGTAATGTAAGTTGAATTATCGGTGTCAGTTTCAGAGGGAAAAAACACTTTGTCCCCGGTTTTTTCCTCAATCACTTTCGGACATTTTTGCCCAGCCATTTCCCTGATTGCCGCTGTATTTCTAATCATAGATTCGGCTTCCAGTTCAGCGGTGGATTTTTCCTTATTGGCTCCTACCATGATAAAGCCAATCGCAAACATTCCGATAACCGCTATCATTAATTTTTGTGCGTCACCCATACTCTTCTCCTGATTTTATGTTTGTGTAATTTTTTTGATAAAGTCGAATGATTATCTGTTCTGATTCTATGCGAATTGGTTGTTATCAGCAATAAAAACCAAAAAGAATCAATATTTAACTGCAAAATCCTGGGGATGTAAAAAACGCCGGACATAAAAAAACCCGCTAACTCTCATCAGCGGGCTTTTTATGTTTCAATCAGTGAAATAACTTATTTCATCATTGAGTGTTTGAACATACGGTCAAGCTTGGTATTAACTTGATCAGCGGTATCGGCTGCACGTTTTGCTGCTGCTTCTGCTGCTGCTGCTCTTGATGCTGCATCAGTTGCAGCTGAATTTGCAGAGGCTGCTGCGTCTTTCGCACTGGTTACGTCACTTTTCATTGCATTGATTTGACCTTGCAGGTTATCAATATCAGAAGTGCTTGCACAACCTACTGCCAACCCCGCAGTTAAAGCGATAACAGATAATTTTAATAATTTCATGATGTTCTTCCTATAATCAAGGTTAAGTAAACTAGAAAATATAATACAACATTTTGCTCTGTACATGACAAAAATTTAGCTCGGCTCGGACTTCTGGTTAAACGCCAGAAAACAAAATAAGGCTTTAATGGTATTCTCAAACGTAAAAATCAACTTAAAAAGAGCGTCATT
>CAIQWF010000230.1 GCA_903875455.1 uncultured Pseudomonadota bacterium | reverse complement strand
TGAAATGGAATACGAGGCCAACCTCAGCCCCAAGGCGAACAACTCTCAAATCAGACTCTCAAACGGCTCTACTATCACCTGTTCACCAATCTGCACACCGCAACACTCGCGCGGCAGCACAATATAACAATTCGCCCGACTCATCGCGCTGAGAATATTGGAACCCTGCCGACCAGCCGATTCAACGATAAATTCTCCACTCGTGTTTTGCTGCAAAATGCCGCGTTGATATTCCTGTCTGCCAGCAGCTTTTTTCAACGGGCTTTGGCATACGGCTTTCAGCTGCAATGTTTTTAATGCAGGCTCACCAGATAACTGTCGCAAAGCCACACTCACTATTTTGTCGAAAGTTGCCATCACCGCAATGGGATTGCCCGGCAGACCAAAAAACGTGCATTTGCCGATATTGCCAAATGCCAAAGGCTTACCGGGTTTCATGGCAATTTTCCAAAAACTGACTTGGCCGCACGCAGCAAGAATTTCCTGAATATAATCAGCGTCCCCCACCGAAGCGCCACCGGTGGTGATAATCACATCGTTATTTTCAGCTGCACTCACCAAAGCCTGTTCTAATAAAACCTTATTGTCAGGAATTACCCCCATATCCCGGACTGCAAAACAGGGATTGGTTAATAAGCCATGTAAAATATAACGATTGCTGTCGTAAATCTGCCCTGATTCCAGTTTTTGCCCTAACGCCAGCAATTCATCACCGGTAGAGAAAAAGGCAATATGTAGCTTGCGCCTTATTTCGACTTCATCAACACCGGCTGCTGCAAGTAAGCCCAAATCGGCGGCCCGCAGTTTTTTCGGCGCATCCAACAAGACACTATGCTGTTTTACATCTTCACCGATTTCGCGCACATTTTGAAACGGACGGCAGTTAGCAGGGAATAACACACTGTCTTGTTCAGCAGTTACCTGCTCCTGCATAATTACACTATCGGCACGTTCGGGTAGTACGGCTCCAGTAAAAATCCGCACACATTCGCCCGGTTGCAAATCCCCGCTGAAAGGTCGCCCCGCCCAGGATGTGCCAACCAGCGTTAAATTAAACGGCTGCCCGGTTTTTATATCGCCGCTGGCAAAGGCATAGCCATCCATCGCTGAATTTCTGTCGCTGGGTAAATTAATCGCAGCAGTGACCGGTGTTGCCAGAACTCGCCCGACAGCATGTTTCAAATCCAGCTTTTCAGTTTCAGTGATACTGCTCAGAGTATTTTGAATCTGTGCCAATGCGGCATCAACTGACAGCAAGCCGCTAGCTTCCAAACTGCAAACATCTTTCATGTTGATTTCCTCAAAAAGATAGTCTCAACAAACTCGGCAATCATTTGCGGATTATTCAAGTCCAGTTTAACCATTTGCGTCGGCAGAGCGAGTTCGGCAGCATCCGTGGCAACCGCAATAATATTTGCATCGTCAGGATAAAAAAAAGGATTGTTTAACTCAGTCCGATGCAGTTCAATCTTCGGGAAAGCTTCGGCTTTGAAACCTTCCACCAGAATCAAATCCAGCCCCATATTTTCAAATGCAGGCAACTGTTCGGCAAGACGCGGTTCAAGCGGTTGTTCAAATTCGGTAATCACCGCGCGGCGATGTGAAGAAACCAGCATCACCGGACTTGCGCCTGCGGCTCTCAGACGAAAACTGTCCTTGCCGGGTTTATCAATTTCAAAATTATGATGGCTGTGTTTAATCAGCCCGATTTTTAACCCTTGCTGTTTTAACAGCGGAATAAGCTGGGTTAAAAGCGTAGTTTTGCCGGTGCCGCTGGCGGCAGCGAAACCTAAAATGGGAATAGAATTGTTCAGCATCAGTTTTTTGATGGAAGGCTAAAAAAGCGCCATTTTAAGGTATTATTAAAGTTATGTAATGGTTGGCGTTACTATTCCGGCAAAGTTTGAGGAGTTTAAATTGATTCGGATTTATCTGATTTTAGGGCTGCTGCTG
>CAIQWF010000229.1 GCA_903875455.1 uncultured Pseudomonadota bacterium | reverse complement strand
GCGTGCGAGAAAGTTGCTGCTGTGAATAAAGCAGTTGCAACAAACAAACGAATTAAATTTTTAAAAAACATTTTTATTTCCTGAATTAAAACCGAAGCATACTTTGCTCAATAAATATTTAAACGCTAATAACTCGATGTTAAATTTTTTGTAAGAATTTGATTTTAAAAAAGATGTATGAAGAGTAGTAACGCTATGAATATCTTTTTCGTCATCAAATACAATTTCAGTCAAAGCTTGACAAAAATTTTATAATATTCTTTAATTTCTGTAAATTCAGAAATAAGGAAAGATTACTATGCAGCTTACATCATCAATGGAACGTTTTATTTTGCACTGGGGCGAAATGGGTACACGCTGGGGTATCAATCGTTCAGTAGCGCAAGTTCACGCTCTGCTTTATTTATCACCGCAACCGCTAAATGCCGAAGAAATCGCTGAAACCCTGGTATTAGCCCGTTCTAATGTTTCTACCAGCCTGAAAGAATTGCAAAGTTGGGGGCTGATTAAAATCACTCATGTTGTGGTCGGTGATAGGCGTGATTATTTTGAAGCGCTGAAAGATGTGCAGGAAATGTTCAATCTGGTAGTGGAGGGGCGCAGACAACGGGAAATTGACCCGACATTGACCCTACTGCGGGATTTATCTGTAGGGGCGGATAATGACAGCGAAACAGACCCGGAAGTAAAAAAACGTATTATCGACATGCTGGAGTTTTTGGAAATCATGACCAGCTGGTATGACAAATTGCGCAAACTGCCGAACCAGACCTTGATGCAGCTGGTTAAACTCGGTGATAGCGTAGTGCGGTTATTGCCGTTTGTGAAATGAAACAGTAGGTTGGGTTAGCTTATGGAGCGCTAGCGAAGTAAGCGTAACCCAACAAGAGTGTAAATTCCAAAGCTGAGTGTTGGGTTACGCTCTTTTTTCTTCCGAAAAAAGCAGCTAACCCAACCTACGAATAATGATGAGAAAAACTTTTGTCTCGCTTATTAATTTCTTAAATTACAGAAATAACAGTAAAAACAAACAAAGGAGCCTGATATGAATATTATTTTAACCGGCGCAACTGGGTTTATAGGTCAACACTTGCTACAGGCATTACTGGCAGACCAACACCACGTCACAGTTTGTTGCCGAAATCCTAGTCCACTATGGCGACACAATTCGCAATTGACCGTGATTGAAATGGATTTTGGCAGTTCGGAAATCGCTGACTGGCTGCCGCATTTGCAAAACATCGATGCCGTGATTAATGCAGTGGGAATTATTCAACAAACTGCTCATGTCAGTTTTAATCGACTGCACAATTTGGCGGCCTGTTCGTTATTTAAAGCAGCTGAACAAAGCGGCGTGAAAAAAATCATTCAAATTTCAGCTTTAGGAGCGGAACTTAACGCCACAACTGAATACTTCATCAGCAAAGCGCAAGCGGACGAATTTCTCAAAGCTTTGGATTTGGACTGGTTCATTTTTAAACCCTCGATTGTTTATGGGCAAGGCGCGAAAAGCATGGCGTTATTTGCTGCCCTTGCCGCGTTGCCAGTTACGCCGTTGATGGGGAACGGCAAGCAGGAAATTCAACCGGTTTGTGTTACCGATTTAGTTAATGGCATTTTGTTAGCATTAAGTCCGCAAACCAAAGGCAAACAAATCATTCAGGCAGTGGGAGCAAAACCGGTGACTTTTATCAGCTTGATGTCGCAACTTGCTGGCTGGTTAGGACTGCCGTTTCGTTCGATAGCTATTCCAGTCCGATATATAGCAGTTCTTGTACCGCTTGGAAAATGGCTTGATGAACCGACACTCAGTAAAGAGACGATTGTAATGCTGGAGCAAGGTAACACCGCCAATGTAGAAAATTTTGCCAGTCATTTGGGTTATCGTCCGCAAAGTTTGCAACAAACCCTGCAAACCACCCGCGCCAATCAAGCCGAACGCTGGCAGGCGCGATTGTATTTCATGCGTCCGTTATTACGATTGAGTATTGCGCTGGTTTGGTTGTGGGCTGGGATTGTTTCAGCGTTTTTTTATCCAGTCGCCGAAAGTTATCAAATGCTTCAGCAAGTTGGCATTAATGGCGTTTTCGCAGCATTGACGTTATATGGTGCATCACTGGTGGATTTTTGTTTAGGTCTGGCAACGTTATTTTGCTGGCGATTGCGACTCATTGTTTGGATTCAGATTTCCATCATGCTGATTTACAGCGCCGTTATCACACTTTATCTGCCGGAATTTTGGCAGCATCCTTTTGGTCCGATGGTTAAAAATCTTCCGCTGTTGTGCGCAATCTTGGTCTTTTTAATTTTAGAAGAGGAACGGCCATGAGTTATTTAACTTTGAAATCCCTGCACATTTTCAGCCTGATTTTGTTATTTGGCACCGGTCTGGGAAGCGCGTTTTACAAATATATGGCGGATTTGAGCAAAAATGTTCATGCGATTTATGTCACTAACAAACATGTGGTGTTGGCGGATTGGCTGTTTACTACGCCGACCGTGTTAATTCAGCCTTTCACCGGTTATTTGATGTTGCAGCAATTCACGATTCCTGTCACTACGCCCTGGTTGCTGGCTTCAATAATTCTGTATTTAATCGCGGGTGGCTGCTGGTTGCCGGTGGTGTTTTTGCAAATCAAAATGCGGGAATTATCGAAACAAGCCGCAGAACAGCAAACTGCGTTGACTGATAAATATTTTAACTATGCGCGGCAATGGTTTTGGTTGGGCGTTCCGGCATTTATCGCGATGATTTTAATCGTGCTGTTGATGGTTTTGAAACCTGCATTGTGGAGCTAAAAATGAACACAACTCTTTGTTTAATGCAGCAAGTTCTTGGTGATGACTGGGAAAAATTGCCGACAGTGATTCAACAGCATTATCAAATTATCCCAGCGCAGAAAAGTTTCACCGTAACCGGCACCATGGCGATTTCGTATCCTGTATGGGTAAAGCCGATTTTGATGATAACCCGCTTGCTGGGGGCGTTGATTGATTTGCAAGGTGAAAATAATCAAGTGCAGGTAAAAAAATGGATGACCGATAATCCGCAAATTATGTACTGGCGGCGTGATATTCAAGCCCCGAATGGTCAGCATACGGTTTTTGCCTCGCGAATGGAATATCAACAGCGGAATGAATTGATTGAGTTTGTCGGCGGCGGGTTTGGGATTCGCTTGCGACTTAGCGTTGAAGAAGGAAAACTGGTTTATCGCAGTCAAATCCATTTGTTAAAACTGGGAGGCTGGTTAATGCCAATTCCTGACTGGCTGTTTTTAGGTCATGCCACGATTATTGAAGAGGCGTTATCGGAGGATTCGTTTTTGCTGGACTTTAAAATTATTCACCCGCTATGGGGAAAAACTTATGCTTATGGCGGGGTATTCTCTTTAAACAAGCGTTAATGCTGCCGGCATTTATTGGAGTACAAAACAAGTTTTGTACTCCAAGATAACAATAGATTAAGCGCGAGAGCTGAATTTGCCAGTCAAGGTATTCACTTTCACCACTTCACCGGATTCAATATATTCAGGGACCTGAATCTCGATACCGGTTGAGAGCATCGCAGTTTTGGTGCGGCCGGTGGCGGTTTGCCCTTTAATGCTGGGGTCAGTGTGAGTAATGGTCAGATTTACCGCTGACGGTAATTCGATGGCAATCACTTTGTCATCAACCAACAGGCCGACAATATTATCCAGTCCTTCCGTTAAATAGCCGATTTGTTCTTCCAGGTCTTCGGCATCCAGCGCGTATTGGCTATAAGTTTCAGTGTCCATGAACACATACTGGCTGCCGTCGATATAGGAAAACTGTAACCGGATTCGCGCACAATCCACTTCTTTCAGAATATCATCGCCTTTGTAAGACTCGTCCAGTTTTTGGCCGGTTTTCAAATTATTAAAACGGAATTTGTACAGTGTGGTGCCGCCGCGTGCAGTCGGGCTTTTCACTTCCAGACTTTTGACGATATAAGGCGTGTCATTAATCTCAACCACCATTCCTGTTTTTACTTCACTGACTCTAGGCATATTTTTCTTCTGATGAAAGTTATTAAAAACTTCATTTTATCAGTTTGCCTGTTAAAACCCTAGATTGAAAAGACGCAACTGTCCTTGTGTAAACAGCTAATCAAGCGGCCTGCCACTGTGTTCCGAGCCTAATTAATGATAAACTCAAGCAGTATGATTACGCCGCTGCGGTCGCTATTTAACTGTAAAACTCAAAGGAACAGCATGATGAAGATGTCGTATAAAAACCAGGCAATTGTCGCTTTAGTATTGCTTGTTACTGGGTGTGGAACTCCGCGTCCGATTGTTCAGAAACCACAGACACCGACACCGGTACAATCTTCGGGGATAGGCAATTATTCGGCACCGTTTTTGACTGGTGAATATGCAGATTCTGCGGAACTGCAAAGTTTTATTCAGTACATGGTGGAACAACATGGATTTTCGCAGAACTATTTGAACGGTTTATTTTCCAACGCCGTTTTTTTGCAGTCGGTAGTACGACTGGAGAAACCCACTAATATACACAACGTATCTTTGCGCCCCAGTAATGGTAGCTGGTCACGTTACCGACAACAGTTTTTGGATGAGGCTCATATCAATAAGGGGGTGGAATTCTGGCGCAATAATGCAGCAGCCCTGCAAAGAGCCAGTGCCACTTATGGCGTGGATCCTGAATACATTGTGGCAATTATCGGTGTGGAAACCTATTTTGGCCGTAATGTCGGCAAAACCCGGGTGATTGATGCGTTAACAACATTGGCATTTGATACCGAAAGACGGGCGAAATTTTTCACTTCTGAACTGGAGAATTTTTTGCTGATGTCGCGTGAAGAAGGTTATGACCCCCGCGAAGTGGTCGGTTCCTGGGCCGGGGCAATGGGATTGGGACAGTTTATGCCCAGCAGTTTTCGCAAACTGGCGGTTGATTTTAATAACGATGGCAAACGCGATTTATGGCACCCTGAAGATGCTATTGGCAGTGTGGCGAATTACTTTTCCAAACATGGCTGGCAAGCAAATAGTCCGGTTGCTGAGCTTACCAATCAGGCTGACGGGTTTTCCACCATTGAGTTAAGAACTTATTCCGGTAGCGAATTTTGGGAGGTTTATCCCAATTTCAAAGTGATTAAAAAATATAATAGCAGCGACAAATATGCAATGGCTGTTCATCAGCTGGCACAGGCTTGCAAACAACGGTATTAATAGAAAATAACCCGAGGTTCACCATGAAACTTTTATACACCAAACGTTCGCCTTATTCACGTAAAGCCCAGGTTATGGCATTGGAAAAAAATATTCCGCTGGAATGGGTGGAAGAGGATTTAATCAGGAAAAGCCCGCAGTTGTTAGAGGCAAATCCATTGGGGAAAATTCCGGCGTTGATTCTGGATGACGGTCAAAGCCTGTTTGATAGTCCGGTGATTTGTGAATATCTTGACAGTTTGAATGACACGCCGGTTCTAATTCCATCAGCCCAGCGTTTTGCCATTTTGCGCTGGCAGGCTTTGGCCGACGGTTTGATGGATGGCACCGTGGCGATGTATCTGGAAAAAATTCGCCACCCACAGGATTTTAACCCCAAGTTTTTGCAAAATCAGGAAAACAATTGCGCCTTGGTGTTACGGTATTTTGAAGAGCATTTGTCAGAGTTGGCGGATTTCAGTTTGGCGAGTATTTCGGTGGCCTGTGCGGTGGATTATATTAATTTCCGCTTTCCGCATTTGAATGCAGAAGGGATGTATCCGAAGTTACAAGCCTGGCTCACTGATTTTTCCAAACGCCCCAGTATGCAGAACACCGTGCCGACCAATTGATTTTCCAAAATAGCGCATTTAACCAGGCTTAATTATCTCCAACATGGCTAATAAAAAAAATCCAAACAAAGCAGATTCACAAGCGCAACACAATCAAATCAAGTTATCGCCTGATTTTTCGGCGGCAGATGTTTTCCAGCAGGCAATGGAACAGCACCAGCAGGGAAACTTTCCCCAGGCAGAAGCGCTTTACCGGCAAATTTTGCAACATGAACCCAGTCATCCTGATGCTCTGCATTTTTTAGGGGTAATGGCTTATCAGCTAGGCAATTACGCTGCCGCAATTGCGTTAATTAATCAGGCTTTGGCGATTACGCCGTCAATTGCAATGTATTCTAATTTGGCTCTGGTGTTTCAAGCCCAAGGTGATGTTGAGCAGCTGACCAAGATTTATCAGCAGGCTTTATTATTGGAAAATAATGCGGCGATTCATTGCAGTCTGGCAAATGTGTTGACACAGCAAGGCAATCTGGAAGCGGCCGTTGCCAGTTATCAGGCGGCTTTGGCTTTGAATCCTGATGATTTTCAAATTTACGACAGCTTGGGCAATGTTTTTGTAGGGATGGGGAATGTTGAGGCCGCGATTGAGTGTTATCGCCGGGTCATTGCACTTAAACCCGACTACGGAATAGTGCACAATAATTTGGCTAATCTGTTAAAGGAGCAGGGCAAATTTGATGAGGCGGTGGCAAGTTACCATCAGGCCTTAACTTTCCTGCCAACCTATGCACGCGGTTACCATAACTTGGCCGTAACACTTTTCGCACAAGGAAAATTAGCCCAAGCGATTGCCAACTATCAAAAATCCATTGCCCTTGAACCCCATTACGAATCGTATTACAACCTGGGTTGTATTTTTCAGGAGCAGGACAAACTGGAGGAGGCCGCAAACTGTTTTCAACAGGCAATTACCTTAAAAGCCGATTTTCCCCTAGGTTATCAGAATTTGGCTGTTGTACAGCAAAAGCAGGATAGCTTTGAGCAGGCGATAGAAAATTATGAAAAAGCAATTGCACTTAATGCTGGGCAATCGACACTTTATGGTAACTTGGCCTCCGCATTTTATGAAGCAGGCAATTTTGCCAAAGCTGCTGAAAATTACGTAATGGCACTTTCACTTAGCCCGAATGATGCGAATCACCACTACAACCTGGGTAAGTTGCTAAAAACGCAAGGTAATTTTGATGAGGCAATTCAGCATTGTCAAAAGGCTATCGCTCTTAAATCCGGTTTTATCGATGCTTACAATGAATTGGGGATTACCTGGCAAGAAAAAGGTTGCTACAGTGTTGCGATTGCCGTGTTACGCCAAGCTCTTGCCTATAATTTGCATCAGGCACAGCTGAATTTTAACTTAGGATTGATGTTGCTAAGTTGCGGCCAGTATGAAGAAGGCTGGCAGTACGCAGAATATCGTTATGATGGTAGTATGAAGGATTATCACTTTATACCGCCGAAAGTACTTTTTCCGCGATGGCAAGGTGAATCTATAGCGGGAAAATCGCTTCTGCTTTGGTATGAGCAGGGATTTGGTGACGAAATTCAATTTTGCCGTTATGTGTCTGAATTGAAAAAAATGGGGGCAAGTTATATTACCTTAGCGTGCAAAAAGCCCTTAAAGCCTTTATTTGAAACCTTGATAGGAGTTGACAGGCTTTTAGTGTCCGATGAGGAAACCGAGATTCAGCCGCATGATTATTGGACTTTTTTGCTTAGCATTCCCTTGCATTGCAAAACAACACCAGAGAGCATTCCTGTCAGTGACCAATATTTGACAGCAGACCCAATCCGGGTTGATTTCTGGAAAAATAAACTGCCCAAGGCAAAAATGCGGATAGGACTGGTTTGGAAAGGTTCTAGCGGTCATCTAAATGATGCCAACCGCTCTCTGTCTCATCTTGATAAACTTTTGCCGCTGTGGGCGGTTCCTGATTGTGCATTCGTTAGTTTGCAGAAAGGGCAGGGCGAAGATGAGGTGTTATCGCTACCTGAAACCTGTCACATTACTCACTTAGGCTCAGACATTCAGGATTTTGCTGATACGGCGGCCATTGTTTCCCAGCTGGATTTAATCATTTGTGTGGACACTTCAATTGCCCATCTTGCCGGGGCATTGGGGAAACCGGTGTGGATATTGCTGCCGTTTATCGCTGACTGGCGATGGATAATTAACAGAACTGATACTCCCTGGTATCCGAAGACCCGGTTATTTCGGCAATCGCAACCAGGGCAGTGGCAAAATGTTATAGAGCAGGTAAGCGGCCGGTTAAAAGCTGTTATGGCGGGCGATTGCCAAGTGATATGGTCTGTTTCCGATGTTAAAGCCAGCGAAATTCAAATCACCCGTGCTGCTGAATTAACAAAATACAATTTTCAGGCGAGACTGGCTTTGGCAAAACCACCTTGCACTATCAAAGATGCCTTTCCTTTTGATGCGGTGAAGGGGGTGTTTGTGGCAAATAGAAGCGCTTTAGCGTTATCGCAATGGCCAGCAATCCCCCGTTATCACTATGCAGAATTATTGGATAATGCCATTTTTGCTTATCCAACTGCGCCGATGCACTATTACTTTAAGCTTAAGCTTGATAGCAAGTATGGCAAGCCCAGCCTCAGTTTGTTGCCTATCGTCAGTAGTTACGTTAATACCGGCAATGACTTTTTGCTGCAAGGAAATTTGGATAAAGCCGCCCAGAACTATGCAATGGTATTAAAGTTTGATTCCAGTTGTGCATTGGCCCATAACAGTTTGGGAGTGGTTTTTCAAAAACAAGGGAAGCTGCATCTGGCACTTGAGCATTATCAGCGTGCTCTTTTGCTTAAATCTGATTATGCCCAGGCACATTTCAATCTGGGAAGGGTATTTGATGAGATGCAGAAATTCGAGATAGCGATTGAGCACTATCAACAAGCCATTTTACTTGAGCCAAACTATGTTGATGCTCAAAATAATTTAGAAATAGCTGTTAAAAAATCAACCAAGGCTTAACGAGTCGCTAATTTTTAGAGCCTTTGACCTCTGTACATGACAAAAAATAACTCGTTGAAAATGTGACAAAATATTATATTTTTGCGAAACGAAAGATTATGTCCCACTTCAACGAGCTATCAACTATGTTAAACCAACACTTTCGCTGGAACAAGGCGCGGATGGAT
>CAIQWF010000228.1 GCA_903875455.1 uncultured Pseudomonadota bacterium | reverse complement strand
TGGTGAGCCTGTCGAACCATCACAGCACTTCGACAAGCTCAGTGTGAACGGGGTTTTATAATCAATTTAGAGTCTGTTAGTTATAACGCCTGCTCTATGACAGCTTTAGCACAGTTGTATCTGACATTAACGCAAACACCGAGGTGCTGGCATTATATCAACAAGTTTACAGAACATCTGAAGCAAAATCGGCCAGCCGCGAACGCTCGCCGCGCCGCAAGGTAATATGTGCACCATGCGGCCAGTTTTTGAACCGGTCCACCACATAAGTCAAACCCGAAGTCGTTGGCGTTAAATAAGGGGTGTCAATTTGGGTCAAATTGCCGATGCAGACGATTTTAGTGCCTGGGCCGGCACGGGTAATCAGGGTTTTTATCTGTTTCGGGGTTAGATTTTGCGCTTCATCAATAATCAGGTAGCGGTTTAAAAACGTCCGTCCGCGCATAAAGTTTAGTGAACGGATTTTCACCCGGCTCATCAGCACATTATTTGACGCGCCCCGCTCCCATTCATCATGGCCGGAACGGCTGCCTAACAATTCCAGGTTGTCCATTAACGCCCCCATCCACGGCGCCATTTTTTCCTCTTCGGTGCCGGGCAAAAAGCCAATATCTTCACCGACCGGCACTGTTTCACGGGTCATGATGATTTCGTAATAAAGCTTTCTGTCCATCACCAAAGTCAGTCCCGCCGCCAGCGCCAGCAAAGTTTTCCCGGTTCCTGCCGTTCCCAGCAACGTTACAAAATCTATTTCCGGGTCCAGCAACACATTCAGGGCAAAATTTTGTTCCCGGTTTCTGGCGCAAACTCCCCAGACGTTATTGTGCTGACTGCGGTAATCACGTGCCATTTCCAGCATCGCGGTTTTACCGTCGCAACTTCTGACGATTGCTTCAAACGGCGTTTCTCCTTCACTATAAAGATACTGGTTTGGATACCATTCGCTGACAATCTCATCACTTAGCTGGTAAAAAGTACGATTCAACTCCTGCCATGAAGCCAGTTTGGGCCCATATTGCTGCCAAAAATCAGCGCCCAGATCGGTCATGCCGCTGTAAAGCAGGTCAATATCATCAATGGTTTGGTCAGTATGATAATCTTCGGCATTCAGCTCTAAAGCGGCGGCTTTAATCCGCATATTAATATCTTTGGATACCAAAATGACTTTGGTTTCAGGATATTCCTTGGTCAAAGCCAAAACCACATTCAGAATCGAATTATCTGCCAGTTGCCCTGGCATACTCGATGGCAACAAAGCAGAAAGCTGACTGGTTTGCAAATATAAACGCCCGGCTGAGTCGGCATTGGGATTATGTTCAAGCCGTGACAGGGGCAAACCGTCAATAATGTTTTTTTGATTTGCGTCTTTAATCAGTTCATCCAGAAAACGACTCACCTGTCTGCCATTTCGTGCCAGTTCAGACACCCCTTTTTTGGCATGATCCAACTCCTCCAGCACAATCATCGGAATGAAAATATTGTGTTCCTGAAAATGAAAAATAGCAGCCGGGTCGTGTATCAATACGTTGGTATCTAACACAAAAAGTTTCTTGCTGGATGATAAAGTTAAATTCATGCGTTCGCTCCTGATTGTTGTTTTAATTGTTCTAATACTTCGCTGACATGGTTTTTTACTTTTACTTTCCGCCATTCATGAATCAGCAGCCCTTGTGCATTGATTAAAAAAGTGCTGCGCTCTATGCCGCGCACCTGTTTGCCATACATGTTTTTCATTTTGATGACATCAAACAACCGGCAAAGTTGCTCGTCAGTGTCGGATAGCAATTCAAACGGAAATTCCTGTTTGCATTTAAAGTTTTCATGCGAGCGAATGCTATCACGGGAAATTCCAAAAATAACACAGTTTAACGCGGAAAATTCTGCAAAATGCGCTTTAAAATCCTGCCCCTCCTGAGTGCAGCCCGGAGTGCTATCTTTGGGATAAAAATACAAGACGATATTTTTACCGCGATAATCAGACAATTGCACGGTGTTATCAGCGGTTGCGCTGATTTTAAAATCGGGCACCGCTTGTCCTAAACTGATAGAAGTCATCATCACCTCACCTTTTAACCGGTTCAAAAACAGCATCAACATTTAAGCTGTCACAAAAATCAAATAACTCCTCTCTAAAACGCATTAGCTGAATATACAGAGGAATAACCAGCACAAATTTTGCCGAAAATAGCAGGGTTTGGGTATATGCGGCAGGATAGCAACTGCTTTCTATTTCTTTGGCAATGATATGACGTGTATCTAAAAAAATCAGGATATCCTGCAAAATGCCGTCCTGGTTGATGGCAATAATTTCCAAAGTATAAGGTATGTAGTCACAAACAACCTGTTGCTCTTCAACATGTATCAGCGAAACTTTCACATCCAGCCGTTTTTGTAACTGCTCCATTGCCATTTCCAGTTTCGCCAGATAGTTCCAGTTGCCTTCCAGCAAAATATAAGCCACCGTAGCAGAATGAGCAAAATCAGATAATCTAAGCTCCAAAATATTGCATTTATGATGGGCAATAGCAGTCAAAACATCGCTGATAAAAACAGTCGATTTTTTTCCCAGAATAGTGATGGCCAGCTGCATAAAAAGCTCTGAAAGTTATTTTTTAAAGTTTAGCACCAAACAATGCTATCAGGCATGATTATTAGCCATTCACCGCTTTACGCGCATAGCGTAAGCAAATAAACAGGAAAAACTGCGCTCCTAAAATCAGATTTGCCATCAGCAAATGAATAGGCTGAGCCACACGCGGCATCGCCAATCTGTCCAGACTGACACCGGCCAAAATCGCTATTACAATCAAAGTCATCAAACTAAAAGCGATTCGGAGTAGCAGACTGTTTTTGGCCACAGTTTGATAAATTTTCCAGCTCATCCACAAATTAGTAAACAAAATAATCGAGGAAAAAGACCGGTGTATATAAAAGATAATCGGAAAGCTTTCCCGCCAATATTGCCGGTCTAAACCGGTTGAATGGGAAATAAAATCCACCGCCTCACGGACCTGGGTTCCCATCGCAATCTGCAACAAGGTCATCCCCATCACGACTTTTATCACCGTATATACCGACTGCGGCAACTGGCTTACATCCAGCTGTGTCAGCGCCTCACGCTGTGAACGGGCAATGGCATAAATCAGTAATATCACAATCGCCATCGCCAGCAGCATGTGCAACGTTATTATCAGCGGTTTGAGATTACTTGCCACTACCGCTGAACCTAGCCAGCCCTGAAATCCAACCAGAAAAAACACTGACATGGCCAGATAAAAAACGGTTTTGTCGGCTTTCAGATAAATCCGCGAGGCCCAGGCGGTCAAGAAAATCAAGAATCCAATTGTTACCCCGGTTAAACGATTGAGATATTCGGTCCAGGTTTTCACTACATTAAAAGTGGTGTCGCTATAGCCAATATAAATTTCGTGATAATTCGGCGGCAGTTGCGATTCATCTGTAGGTGGAATCCATAAGCCAAAACAGGTTGGCCAATCAGGGCAGCCCATTCCGGCACCGGAGGCGCGAACGCTGCTGCCTACCAGAATTACAAAATAAACAGCAAAAATAGTCAGAATGCCTAAACGGCGAAAACGCAAAGCAGCTTGAGGATCAATCATGGTTTTAATAAAAAAATTTAAGCGGTGGTAAAAGGAATCAGGCTAATTTTATCCTGTTTCAGATTGTTGAGCTTTAATTCTGTTGCCTCGACCGCACTGGTTTGCAGCACCACAAGAATTTTATAAACGTTGCCATCAAGGTAGCGGCTTAAAACTTGCCCGATGGCTTGCCCGGTTTCATCGATGACAGTAGCGTTGTCATCTGCAAAAATCACCTCCGCAGCGGTTTCAGCCAAAAACAGCTCGCGTTTGGCTTTGCCTAAATAATGGGTGCGTGCCACCACTTCCTGTCCGGTATAGCAGCCTTTGCTAAAACTAATTCCGCCGAGTTTATCCAGATTCAGCATTTGCGGAATATATTCCTCACTGCTGGCTTGATCCAGCCAGGCTAAACCGGCATTCAAATCCAAGCCTTGCCATTGTTCTGGGTTTTGCGGTTGAAAGCCCTGTTCCATCAACTCAGACCAAAGCTTGGTAGTTTCGGCAACACCGGTGATCAGCAAATAATGCGCATTCGGTAACTTCAAAAAATGCTGATGCCGGCAAAAATCAGTTTTCGGCAAAGATAAGCGCATGGCCATCTCATTTGCACAGCGTAAACCGCTAACACAAAACTCGTCACTGGCATTTTGCAGCTCAACTTTCGAGCGTAGCACATACATTTTTAATTTATTTGTTACTTTTTCCAGCAACAGCGTTGGTAAAATAATCAAAAAGCTATCGCCTTCTTTTAAAATTAACAAGGTGCTGATAACGCGGCCTTTGGCATTGCAAAATCCGGCAAAAAAACTGTTTTGTTCTGTTAATTCTTTAATATTACAAGTCAATTGCCCTTGCAAAAACTGCTCGGCATCAGTCCCGCTGACTTTTAGGGCGCTTAAATGACTAATCGGGTAGAGAGCATTCTCGCAGGCTGTGTTTGCAGGAAATTGAATTTGGCCATTCTCAGAAAAAACGCCGTGTTGTGCGGCTAAAAAATCAGCAAAGTTTTGATTCATGCGGGGTTCGGTGAGTTTGTTATATAGTCAGGCAATTATAACCGCTGCTTGAAGCAAAGCCCACAATGCCGAAAGTTCTGAAAAAACGCGCGAATCAAACCGGCAGGTAATCTACAAAATGACAAAAACTTTCTTTTCAACTGACTTTTCAAAGGCAATATTGTGAAAATAGACGCACTCAGCGTTCGAGTTCTGGTTTCGGCGGGCTTGGTGCTTGCCATGTTTTTTCTGTTGGCAGTGTGGGTTTTGGAGCGCGGCTTTAGGGAAAGTGCTGAAGAAAGTTTGCAGGAAAAACTACAGCTACATATTTATTCATTATTGTCCGTGGCGGAAATGTCGCGTTCTGGCCGCTTGAAAATGCCACTGGAGTTGCAGGAATCGCGTTTTTCCGAACCTGGCTCAGGATTGCTGGCAGTGATCCGCCGTGGCAATAAAAAAACCGTCTGGCGTTCTTATTCTACCCTAGGGGCACGGCAAATTCCTTTTTTGGATATTGCCCCTGGCACAGCGGTATTCGTAGCTGATAAATATAACCGTTTTGAACTGCATTATGCCGTGATCTGGGAAAGTGAAAAAAACGGTTTGCCGCGTAAATATATTTTTTCCGTGGCGGAAGACAGCGATTTTGTTGATAAACAGGTGCATAAATTCAGAAGAACTTTACGTAGCTGGTTTATGTCGGTTGGTTTGGTATTAATCATGATCCAGTTTGGGGTGCTGCGCTGGAGTTTGATTCCATTACGGCGGATTGTGTCGGATTTAACCGCTATTGAAGCGGGTGAAAAAAGCAGTCTTGACGGGCGTTATCCTTCGGAGTTAGTGGGATTGGCGAATAACCTCAATGCTTTGATTAGCAGCGAACGTGCCCATCTGGAGCGTTACCGCAATACCTTGGCGGATTTATCTCATAGTCTGAAAACGCCATTGGCGATTTTACGCGGCTGCATGGAGCGCGAGGAAATTCCGCGTCAGACCGTGCAGGATCAAATCTCCAGAATGAATGACATTATTGAATACCAGCTGCAAAGAGCGGCAGCCAAAGGCCATCGGAAATTAACCGGAAAAATTAATGCTGCCGAGATTGTTAAAAAAATCATCATGTCGCTGGAAAAAGTTTATCGCGACAAGCAGATTGTGTTTATGGTGGAAATTGATGATTCTTTACAGGTTTGCTGTGAAGAAGGCGATTTATATGAGATTGCCGGAAATTTGCTGGATAACGCCGGAAAATGGTGCCAGAAAAACATCAAGGTGAGCCTGTTAGGAATAACCGAGCCCAGAGCCGACAACTGTAAGGTGTTATTGCAAATTGAAGATGACGGCGCCGGGATTGCGGCAGAAAAATTAACCGAAATTTTAAAGCGCGGCGTTAGAGCGGATGAAAAAATTCAGGGTCACGGCATAGGCATGGCCGTGGTTAATGAACTGGTGGATCTTTTGGATGGCAAATTAGCTGGAGAACGCAGTGAAGCTCTGGGCGGGATGAAATGGCGGGTTTATTTGCCTTGAAATTTAACCTGGACTTTAGTTGTTATCGCAGCGGATGCTGAGTTGAAAGCAGCTGCCGCCTTCTGGCGATCGGGAAACAGATAAATCGCCACCATGTAACCGGGCAATCGACTGAGTTAGAAACAGCCCTAACTCCACGCTACTGCGCTTATTACTGCCTTGATCATGACGGTTGAAAATAGTTGCCAATAAATTTTCGTCACTGCCGGAGCCGTTGTCACAAATACTAAAAACCAGCAGCGTTCCTGTTACTTCGCCAGTTATTGCAACAATGCCTGGAGCGGCATATTTAACAACGCTATCCAATAAATTTGATAGCGCAATTCTTAACAGGGTCGGGTCTGCCTCGATAAATTTGGGGAGCGCGTCAAGTTGCTTTATCAGTTGATGCTTGGCTGAGCCACTGACAATTTCAACAGCTTCATCAATAATCTGTTTCGGCGATATTCTGGCAATTTGCGGCTTAAACTCTGGATTGCTCAAGCGGTCTTCCGCCAGACAATTGTCAACCAGACACACAATCCGCTTTACGGCCTGCCGAATTTGCCGTAAATAGCGTTCAGGTACATTTTTAAATAATTTCTCCAGATTAAAAGCCGCACTGTCAATTACTGCCAGCGGATTGCGAATTTCATGGGTAATCATCGCAATAAACTGGCGTTGATCTAAACGCATCTGTCGCTCTGAAGCCAGTGTTGTTTCCAGCGACTCCCTCACTTGTTCCAATTCGCCAGTGCGCTCGGCAATGCCTTTTTTTAACAGCTCTTCACTTTGCTGAGATTGTAATAAAGCCGCAGCCTGGATTCGGTTTTTTTCTGTTTCTGCATGACGTAGCCTTTGTACCAGAATGCCATAGCCGATAAACATATAAAACAGTGCATTGGTATGCCAGATATACATGTTTATCCAGGGTTGATTTAAGAACCCCAGATTTTCCAACACAAACATCAAGCCAGAACACGCTTCCAATGAAAATATTGCCAGCAAATAAAAGGCATTACGCTGCCGTCGCCACAACTGAATGAATGACAAACAGGCAAATAGAAAACGGATGGCAACATGGGTCAGAAATACTCCGCTAATAATCGGCGAGTAATAATCAGTGAATACCGTCAATCCTGCCAGCAGAATCAGCAGGCAGATTCTTTTCAGATACAGGTCTAGTCGCGGCCAATAGCGATGGGTTTCTATCACGCTACCGCCTAAAATTGTGGAACAGGAAATTACGCTGCAAAGCAAAATTCCCAGTGAAAAATGCGCAATCTGCGGGGTGTTAAACCATAAAAATTGCACCGCAAAACCACTTATGGTGGCCATTAACAACAGCGCCATGATGGAAGTCACTGCAAAGGCAATAAACACCGGTTGCCTTAAAGAAACGCCATAAACCAAAGCCATGAAAATAATTGGCAAATACAAGGCAAAATAGATCCCTGCCAGCAAGGATTTTTTATTACTCTCCTCAATAAAAGCGATATGTCGCCAGAGCGTAGCCTCAAAGTTTACTGAGCCGGCGGTATGTATTTTTATAAAAACGATTTGCCCGGCGCTTGTGTTTTCCAGATTAAACAGAAAATGCCGATATTGAATCGGGCGCTCATTAAACGGATGTATATCTCCTTGGGTTGCGTCTTGCCAGTGCTGCTGTTGCCGGATAAAAACTGTCACATTGTCCAAATGCTGTAATCCCGCTTCTAATAACCAGTCCCCACTTGCAGGGATTTTAAACCGTAGCCAAAACGCGCTTTTACTATGGCCTGCGATTAGCTTGTGCGGTAGCGCCTGAAAATCATTGCGGCGACTGACTTCGTTAATAGTGAGTTTATTATCGGGGTCTTCAAAAACTAACCAGGGTAAATCCTCTCCTAAATTCAACTGCTTAGTGGTATCTGCCCGTAGCTGTCCGGCAAATAGAACTAACCATAAAAAAAGACACAACGATAAGAAGAAACGCGCAAAGGCTAGGGTTTTGGGCATGAGAAAAAATATTATTTAGCAGTGGCAAGAATCAAATAACGGTGGTTATTGTAAGTGAAAAAAAACAGCTTAGAACTGTAATTGTGAGAGTTTGAGAGTGGCCAAACAATTTAATTATTTTGATAATAGTTCTGCGTTAAATTTTCAGAACAACCTAAACATTCAAAGC
>CAIQWF010000227.1 GCA_903875455.1 uncultured Pseudomonadota bacterium | reverse complement strand
TGTCATCAAAACATCGTTAGTTTTTAGCGATTCTTTAAAGAACACCATGAATTTAAAATCCACCTGTTCGGCATTTATGTTGCAATCGCGTTTTAGCGTGTTATTAACCTCGTTATCGCTGTCTTTACCTGTTTTTGCCTTGCTGCGTTTGGCGTTGCTGATTAAGCAATCCACTGAAATAGACAGCCCGTTTTATCAAGTTATTGCGGCTTTTTTATTAGGAATAATCAGCGACTTAAGTTTTTTCAGCTATTTCTTTATTCCCTTTGTTTTATATTTAACGCTGATGCCGCAGCGGATTTATCAAAATCGCTGGCATAAAGGCTTTATCTATTCTATTTTATTTATCAATATTTATGCGCTGCTATTTATTGTCGCTTCAGAATGGTTTTTCTGGGATGAATTCGGGGTAAGGTTCAATTTTATTGCGGTTGATTATCTGGTTTATACCAATGAAGTGGTGCGCAACATTATTGAATCCTATCCACTGCCAAAAATTCTTACTGCAATTTTTATGATTAGCGGCTTATGTCTTTGGGGATTATTAAAATGTTTCCCTGTTGATTTTAACCGCAGCGAAAATTTTATCGGCAGATTAAAAGTCGCAGGCTACTTTTCCTTATTGCCGATTGTTTCTTTTCTGGCAATGGGGCAAAACTTCCATGAGTTTTGCAGTAATAAATATCTGAACGAATTAGCCGCAAATGGCCCGTATCAGTTTTTTGCCGCTTTTAAAAGTAGTGAACTCGATTATCGCGAATTTTACAAATTGGGCAATGATGAGCAATTATCAAATTTAATAAAAAAAGAGGTTTCAAAACAGGGTGATATTGCCAGTAATAAAGGCTTATATGATATAGAAAGGGCGATTAAAAAAGTTGGCGCAGAAAAACATTTAAACGTCATTTTAATTACCGTGGAAAGTCTCAGTGCCGAATATTTAAAAACCTTTGGCAATACCGAAAATATCAGTCCGTTTATGGATGAGTTATTTAAACAGGGCTTATTGTTTACCAATTTTTATGCCACCGGAACCCGTACCATTCGTGGCTTGGAAGCCTTAACGCTTTCCTATCCGCCCACTGCCGGCCATTCGATTGTCAAACGGCCTGATAATAGCAAACTGTTTAATTTAGGTTATGTTTTTAATCAAAAAGGCTATGACACCGCTTTTCTATATGGCGGCAATGGCTACTTTGACAATATGAACGAATTTTATTCCGGCAATGGTTTTCGGATTATTGATAAGTCTGAATTAACCAAAGAAGAAATTACTTTTTCTAATGCCTGGGGTGTTTCTGATGACGTGATTTTTAATCGCACCATGAAAGAGGCTGACAAAGATTATGCCAAAAAGCAGCCGTTCTTTTTTCAGATTATGACGACCAGCAATCATCGCCCTTATACTTATCCTGAAGGAAAGATAGATATTCCATCCGGTAAAGGTGGGCGACAAGGCGGGGTTAAGTTTACTGATTATGCCATTAATGAATTAATTAACCAGGCAAAAAATAAACCCTGGTTTGATGATACCATTTTTGTGATTGTCGCCGACCATTGCGGCGGCAGCGCCCGAAAAGTGGAATTGCCGGTAGACAGATACCATATTCCGTTTTTTGTTTACGCACCCAAGCATATTAAGCCGCAAACTGTGGATACTTTATCCAGTCAAATTGATGTGGCACCGACAATATTAAGCCTGCTAAATTTTAGTTATGACAGCTGGTTTTTCGGTCAGGATATTTTGGCGATGAAAAAAGCCGATGAACGGGCTTTAATCGGTAATTATCAACGTTTGGGTTTATTTAAAAACAATAAACTGGCGTTCTTATCGGTGCAACAACAAGTGGATGTGGTATTAGACCCATTAGGCAAACATTTAGCAGTAAAACCAGAAACAGAGGCTGATTTGGTGACAGAAACGATGGCTTATTATCAGTCTGCTGATTATATCTGGCAGCATCGTTTAACCCGCCATTGAGAATGACAGACGATTATGCAAACCATTAACACTATCAAAAATTTGGCCGCCGTTCTTAAACATTGGAAGCAGGCGGGATTAAGTATTGCGTTTGTGCCAACTATGGGCAACTTACATGCCGGGCATTTGAAACTGGTAGCGGAGGCAAAAGCCAAAGCTGATAAAGTGGTGGTGAGTATTTTTGTTAATCCCACCCAGTTTGGCATCGGTGAGGATTTTGACAGCTATCCGCGCACAGAAGCGCAGGATGCAAAACAGTTAGCGGCACAAGAAGTGGATATTTTGTTTTTGCCCAGCGTGGCAGAGATGTATCACAGCAACGCCAAAACAACGGTGTCGGTGGCGGGTATCTCTGCTTTGCATTGCGGGCTGTCGCGCCCTGGCCATTTTGACGGTGTGTCTACCGTGGTGTGCAAGCTGTTTAACATGGTGCAACCCGATATGGCGTTTTTCGGGGAAAAGGATTTTCAGCAGCTGGCGGTTATTCGCACCATGGTGCGGGATTTGAATATTCCGGTAAAAATTCATGCCGTTGCCACGATTCGTGAATCTGACGGTTTGGCAATGAGTTCCCGCAATGGTTATTTAACCCCGGAACAACGAAAAATTGCGCCACAGCTTTATCAGGCTTTGTGTGCTGCAAAGGAAGCGGTATTGGCAGAAAATCAGGCTTTTGCTCAAATTGAACGGCAGCAACGGCAGAATTTGGAAAGTGCAGGTTTTGCGGTGGATTACTTTTCCATTTGTCGGGCAGAAGATTTATTGCCTGCTAAACAGAATGATAATGAACTGGTGATTTTAGCCGCTGCAAAACTGGGAAAGCCGCGTTTGATTGACAATATTCAGTTTAAAATCAAAGCTCTCTAAGTTGATAGCCTGTCCTAATTCAGGCATAATATCCGGTCTATTGCTATTTATTTTTTCTACTATGCAGACCACAATGCTTAAAGCAAAGTTGCACCGAGCAAGTGTGACTCATTCTGAATTAGGGTACGAAGGCTCTTGTGCGATTGACGGTGATATTCTGGATTTTGCCGGAATTCGCGAATACGAGCAAATTCAAATCTACAACATCAATAACGGTGAGCGCTTTACCACTTACGCGATTCGTGCGGAAAACGGTTCAAAAATTTTTTCAATTAACGGTGCAGCAGCGCGGCGTGCCTGTCCAGGTGATTTGATTATTGTCTGTACTTACGCGCTGGTTGATGAACAAGAGCTGGCCACCTATAAACCTAAAATGGTTTATTTTAACAGCAAGAATGAAATTACCCATTCTACCAATGCCATCCCTGTGCAAGCGGCTTAGCTTGTCGTCGATAAACCACTGATAAAAGGACACCAGGCTGTTAGCTTCGTGTCCTTTTTTAATTTAAACTGCCTTCATTTTCTAAACCTGTCCATGCAAATTCACCTTATTTCCGTCGGTAACAACATGCCCGGTTGGGTACAGCAAGGTTTTCAGGAATACGCCAAACGTTTGCCGCGCGAATGTGAATTGGTGCTGAAAGAAATCCCGGCCGGTAAACGCGGTAAAAATAGCGATATAGCACGGCTCACCAAAGAGGAAGGCGAAAAAATGTTGGCTGCTTTGCCGCCACGTCCGCATTTGGTGACGCTGGATATTCCCGGTAAACCTTGGACTACGCCGCAACTCGCGGATAATTTAAAACTCTGGCTGGAGAGCGGGCAAAATGTGGCGTTAATGATTGGCGGACCGGAAGGGCTGGCAGATGCAGTGAGAGAACGCGCAAATCAGTCGTGGAGTTTGTCGAATCTGACTTTGCCGCATCCAATGGTGCGGATTGTGGTAGCCGAACAGATTTATCGGGCCTGGAGTATTTTGAACAATCATCCGTACCACCGCTGAACAATAACAAGAAAACTCAGCTCGTAAGTCAACGGACATGGTTTTGTAAACCCCAACAGTTTCGGACGCTGAAATCCGAATGGCTCAACCGCTTCAACTTTAAAACCCGTAGCGAGGCCAAAGCGGCGGTGTGGGACTACATCAGCCACTATAACGTGGACAGGGTTCATTCAACCTTGGACTATCTTTGTCGCCTGCCCAGTTTGAATTGAAAAAGCAGGTTTCTCTTTAAAAAAGTGACAGGTTTTACTTGACCATTGCAAACAGAATAGGGATGTTATTTTTAACACTAAGTGGTTGAGCATAAATTTTCCCGTATATTTTGGAGTTCAAACTCGCGAGTTTGGAC
>CAIQWF010000226.1 GCA_903875455.1 uncultured Pseudomonadota bacterium | reverse complement strand
GGGGCATATTATTTTGACTCTGCAACTTAAAGAAAATGACGAAAAAGATATTCTGCTGTATTTTGCCGTATCCGATACCGGTATCGGTCTTACCCAGGAGCAGATTTCCCAGTTGTTCGAAAGTTTCCAGCAGGCTGATAATTCAACCACGCGCAAATATGGCGGTACCGGTTTGGGCTTGGCCATTTCAAAAAAACTGGCTGAATTAATGGGCGGCGAAGTTGGGGTGGAAAGCGAATATGGCCAAGGTTCTACGTTTTGGTTTACCGCCCGGGTGGGTAAAACCGGCAGACAAAGACGCGAATTGTTGCCTGACCCTGACTTGCGCGGGCGCAGAGTATTGGTGGTGGATGACCACGAATATGCCGGTGAAGTGATTTGTACGCAACTAAAAAGCATGTCTTTCTTAACCACCAGCGCTGCATCAGGCGCGGCAGCACTTAAAGAGGTCAGTCAGGCGGCAGCAGAAAACAGACCTTACGAAATTGTTTTTCTCGACTGGCAAATGCCAGGTATGGATGGCATTGAGACTGCCCGGCAATTACAAGCTCTGGGTCTTGCCAATCTGCCACATATAGCGATGCTCACCAGCTTTGGTCGCGATGAACTGATGTTGCAAGCCAGGCAGGTTGGCATTGAGCAAATTCTGGTTAAACCGGTAACGCCATCTGATCTGTTTGATGTCGCCATTCAGCTTCTGGGCGGTGAACGCTGTCAAACTCGACAAATTCAGCCGGCCTCCTCTCTCGTACCTGAACAGCTGTCCAATATTCAAGGGGCGCGAATTCTATTGGTCGAAGATAACGAACTGAATCAGCAAGTGGCCGTTGAGTTGCTGAAAGAAGTGGGATTGTCCGCAGATGTGGCTGAAAATGGCGAAGTTGCAGTGCGGATGGTTCAGGAAGCCGCTTATGACATCGTGCTGATGGATATGCAAATGCCGGTGATGGATGGCATCAGTGCGACCCAGACTATTCGCGAATTACCACGGTTTGCGGATTTGCCTATTGTGGCGATGACCGCCAACGCCATGCAATCTGACCGGGAACGTTGTCTGCAAGCTGGCATGAATGATCATCTGGGAAAACCTATCGAGCCCGACGAGTTGTGGGCGGTATTGCGCAAGTGGATTAAACCAAGAGAATTTAGCGTGCCAGCGCAAGCCGGTAAAAAAACGGCTGCTGGCACGGCAATAGCGAGTATTCCCACTGATATTGAAGGACTGGATACCACGACAGGTTTGCGGCGGATGGCAGGAAAACGGGAGCTGTATGTGTTAATGTTGCAAAAATTTATCAGCAGTCAACAATCAGTGCCAGAACAAATCCAGACCGCCCTGAATGCAAATGACCTGATTACAGCCGAACGACTGGCTCATACTTTAAAAGGCTTAGCCGGCAATATTGGCGCCCTGTCTTTGCAAAATCAGGCCGAGCAACTGGAGTTTGCCGTGCACGGGAACGAAACAGGCGAAAAATTAAATGCTATACTGACCGCTATGGCACAAGAATTAGGCTGCCTAATTACTGCTCTGGAGTCCTGGTTTGCATCATTAGGGAATACAAATGCACAGACTGAGGAGATTGATCAGGAGAAACTGCGAAGCGTGATATTGGCTCTGGGAAAACTTTTGGCAGACGACGATGCCGAGTCTACCGATTATCTTACCGAGCATGATAATTTGCTGAGTACAGCTTTCCCCAAGCAGTTTAAATCATTACAAAAGGCGGTGGATAACTATGATTTCATAGGTGCGCTGAACATACTGAAACAAGCCGCCGCGCAATGGCAAATTATTTGCTGAAAAGGAGAAAACATGACTGAAACAACTACGCAAGAAAAACCCACCATATTGATAGTGGATGACAATGCGGACAATCTCACGCTGATGAGCGGTTTACTCAAAGACAAATACCGGATCAAAGTGGCAAATACGGGGGATCGCGCCCTGAGAATAGCACAAAGCGAGACACCGCCTGATTTGATTTTGCTGGACATCATGATGCCGGAGATGGATGGCTATGAAGTGTGCCAGGATTTGAAATATGACCCCCGCACCAGCGATATTCCGGTGATTTTTTTGACAGCGAAATCGGCAATAGAAGATGAGAGGCGCGGCTTGGAAATGGGCGCTGTAGATTACATAACCAAGCCCATCAGCCCTCCTATCCTGTTGGCACGGGTGAAAAATC
>CAIQWF010000225.1 GCA_903875455.1 uncultured Pseudomonadota bacterium | reverse complement strand
TCCTTTTGGGCTTATTTGAAAGCACGTTTATTCGGCGATGGAAGTATTTCACCTCTGACAAAACTCATTCAATTAGCCGCTGCCGCTGGATAATTGAGAAGTTACGGATTATCAAACTGCTGGAAAACACCACTACCAGGTAAAAGTCATGCAAATCAACTTAAACCAACTTATTATTCCACCTGGCCATCAGGTTTTATTGCAGAATATTGATTGGGAAAGCTTTGAAAAAATCCTGGATGCGTTGGGATCTTAACGCAAAACTCCCAAAATTTCTTACAGCGAAGGATATTTGGAACTGATGTCACCATTAGCCATTCACGAATTCGACAAATCCATTATCAGCGATTTAGTGAAAATTCTGTTAGAAGAACAGGATATAGAGTTTAATGCACTGGCTTCCATGACTTTAAAAAACAAGCAGGTTGATAAAGGCGCAGAACCGGATGAGTGTTTCTATATCCAGCATGAGTTACACGTCAGAGGCAAAGAAAAAATTGACTTAAACCAAGACCCGCCACCGGACTTGGTGATTGAAATTGATATTACCTCCCGCACACAGTTTGATATTTACGAAAAACTGCAAGTGCCTGAACTGTGGCGGTTTGATGGTAAGACGTTACATATTTCGATTTTGCAGGAAGGACGTTATCAAAACTCTGAAAAAAGTCAGCAATTTCGACAATTTGCCGTTAAGCAGCTTATTCCTGAATATCTGGATAAAGCTAAGGTTGAAGGACGCAATAAGGCAGTAAAAGCGTTTCGGCAAATGGTCTTGCAGCAGTTAAACTCAAAAGATTCTTAATGACCAAAGCCTGATAATTTTGTAGAATTAACAAATTTTTTTATTTTCTGACGGGATGCCCTTAATAAAAGCGCATCCCGTTTTTTCGTGTGAGGTAGTGATTTTGAGTAAACCTGCATTGTTGGTGTTGGAAGATGGAACGGTATTTAATGGCATATCCATTGGTGCAGATGGCTGCTGCGCGGGCGAAGTAGTGTTTAATACCGCGATGACCGGCTATCAGGAAATTTTAAGCGATCCTTCTTATGCGCGACAAATTGTTACACTGACCTATCCGCATATCGGCAACACTGGCACCAACAGCGAAGACGATGAGTCAGCCTCGGTGTTTGCCAGCGGCTTGGTGATTCGTGATTTGCCTTTATTGTCCAGTAACTGGCGTTGCCAAAAGACTTTGCAACAATATTTGTGTGATAACAATGTCGTTGCGATTGCAGACATTGATACGCGCCAATTAACACGTTTATTGCGTGATAAAGGGGCGCAACGCGGCGCGATTGTAGCGGGGGAAAATGCCACGCTTGAAACCGCACAGGCAGCAATTGCAGGCTTTGCCGGTTTAAAAGGCATGGATTTAGCGAAAGAAGTCACAACGGCTGAGATTTACGAATGGTGCGAAAACACTTGGGATTTAAAACAAGGTCATACTGTTGGTGAAAACTTAACCAAACACGTTGTCGCCTATGATTTTGGCATTAAACGCAATATTTTACGGTTATTAGTCAATCGTGGTTGTCGCGTGACGGTTGTTCCTGCAAAAACTCCTGCATCGGAAGTGTTGGCGATGAACCCTGACGGCGTATTTTTATCCAATGGCCCTGGCGATCCAGAGCCTTGTGATTATGCCATCGCTGCCATTAAAACCATTCTGGAAACTAAAACACCTGTGTTTGGAATTTGTTTAGGGCATCAATTATTGGCTTTAGCCAGTGGCGCAAAAACCATGAAAATGAAATTCGGCCATCATGGTGCAAACCATCCGGTACAGGAAATCGCCAGCGGCAAGGTGATGATTAGCAGTCAAAATCATGGCTTTGCGGTGGATGAGGCGACTTTGCCAGCGAATCTGGTTGCAACCTATCATTCGTTGTTTGACGGTAGTTTGCAAGGTATTAAACGCACTGACGTTCCGGCATTCAGTTTTCAAGGGCATCCTGAAGCCAGCCCAGGCCCGCATGATGTAGAAGCCTTGTTTGATGAGTTTATGGCGATGATGAACTAACAAAATCGGAGCTTGAAAAACTATGAGTGCAGTTCTGAAGGATAATAGAATCAGTATCGAAGACTATTTACACGGCGAATTGTGCTCTGATATTAAGCATGAATATATTGACGGTTATGTTTATGCAATGGCGGGCGCAAAGCTTAATCATGACCGAATTAGCAAAACCATAGCGCGAAAACTAGCAGAACATTTGGATGATTCACCTTGCGAAGTTTTTGGGCAAGATATTAAAGTTTATGTATCGGAAGCTAAGTTTTTTTATCCAGATGTGATGGTCATTTGCAATCATGAAGAGGGCAGCCAAGACTATATTGAAAAGCCGCTTCTTATTGTCGAGGTTTTATCAGATTCCACTCAGGATAAAGACCGCACTGTGAAACGTTTGGCGTATCAGTCTTTGCCGAGTTTGCAGGAATATGTGCTGATTGCCCAGGATTTTGTCGAAGTGGAAGTTAGCCGCCGCTCTTTGGGTTGGAAATCCGAGCATTATTTTTTAGGTGATGAGGTGTTTTTTGAATCATTAGATTTAAAACTGCCTGTCCTTGATATATATCGCCGTGTCGATAATAGAGAATTGCAAGAGTTTTTTCAGAACCGTGACCCGGCTACAGTTGCTTTTGAGTAGTACCTGAATCGGAGTGATACAGTAAAATCATCACAACGACCAAAAATGAATACTCACGAAGATAAACCTCATTACTTCAACCTCTAAGAGTTGATGATCTTGAATGACCAACCCGATATGATTTATATGACCGATACAGCTTTCATTGATACCATCTATTTATTCTGAAGATATGCAGCGCAAACAACTTTTATTTGTCATATCATTATTTAAAACAACAGTTTAAACAACATGCCAAAAAGAACCGATATAAAATCCATCCTATTATTAGGCGCAGGTCCTATTGTCATCGGACAAGCCTGCGAATTCGACTATTCCGGCACTCAAGCCTGTAAAGCCTTGCGCGAAGAAGGCTATCGCGTGATTCTGGTCAACTCGAATCCTGCCACCATTATGACCGACCCTGATATGGCGGATGCGATTTACATCGAGCCAATTGACTGGCAAACGGTGGAAAAAATCATCGAAAAAGAACGCCCCGATGCGATTTTACCAACCATGGGCGGACAAACCGCGCTGAACTGTGCCTTAGCGTTAGATAAACACGGGGTATTGGCAAAATACAATGTGCAGATGATAGGTGCGACCAAAGAAGCGATTAACATGGCGGAAGACCGGGATTTGTTCAATCAAGCCATGCGTCGCATTGGTTTGGAAGTGGCAAAATCCAAAACTGCTCACTCAATGGAAGAGGCTTTGGCCGCACAAAAAGAAGTCGGTTATCCAACCGTAATTCGCCCGTCTTTTACAATGGGCGGCAGCGGCGGCGGCATTGCTTACAATAAAGAAGAGTTTATCGCTATTTGCGAACGCGGTTTGTACCTGTCTCCGACCAATGAGTTGCTGATTGAAGAATCCTTACTTGGCTGGAAAGAGTATGAAATGGAGGTAGTGCGGGACCGCAAGGACAACTGCATTATTGTCTGCTCAATTGAAAACTTTGACCCGATGGGCGTACATACCGGCGACTCGATTACCGTTGCCCCGGCGCAAACCCTGACCGATAAGGAATATCAGATTTTGCGGAATGCTTCGTTAGCAGTACTGCGGGAAATTGGCGTGGATACCGGCGGCTCTAACGTGCAATTTGCCGTCAATCCGCAAAACGGTCGCTTGATTGTGATTGAAATGAATCCGCGCGTTTCCCGTTCTTCTGCATTGGCATCCAAAGCCACCGGTTTCCCGATTGCAAAAGTCGCTGCGAAATTAGCGGTCGGTTACACTCTGGATGAACTGAAAAATGAAATCACCGGAGGCAAAACGCCGGCTTCATTTGAACCGTCTATTGATTATGTAGTTACTAAAGTACCGCGTTTTACCTTTGAAAAATTCCCGCAAGCAGATGACCGCTTGACCACGCAAATGAAATCCGTCGGTGAAGTCATGGCAATCGGGCGCACATTCCAGGAATCTTTGCAAAAAGCCCTGCGTGGCCTGGAAATCGGCGTAAGCGGTTTAGATGAAATTGTTGATTTAACCGAAGAAGATGCGGTAGATACCATGCAGCGTGAAATGCGGCATCCGGGAGCAGATCGTTTGTGGTATGTGGCCGATGCGTTCCGTAGCGGCATGAGCCTAGAAGAAATTCACGATGCCAGCAAAATTGATCCGTGGTTTTTAGCGCAACTTGAAGACTTGGTATTAAGCGAAAATGCGTTAAAAACCAAAACCCTGTCAACCTTAAAAGCAGGTGAGTTGTTTGCATTGAAACGCAAAGGCTTTTCCGATGCCCGTTTGGCGAAATTGCTGGACGCGACTGAATCGGAAGTGCGCAACATTCGCCATAAACAGAACATCCGCCCGGTTTATAAACGTATTGATTCGTGCGCAGCTGAATTTTCTTCCGATACCGCATATTTGTATTCGACTTATGAGCGTGAATGCGAAGCCCGGGTTTCCGACAAGGAAAAAATCATTATTTTAGGCGGCGGCCCGAACCGGATTGGACAAGGAATAGAGTTTGATTATTGCTGTGTTCATGCCGCATTAGCTTTGCGGGAAGATGGTTACGAAACCATTATGATTAACTGCAATCCTGAGACCGTTTCTACCGATTTTGATACGTCTAACCGCTTATATTTTGAGCCGTTGACGTTGGAAGACGTGCTGGAAATCATCCAGTTGGAAAAACCGAAAGGGGTGATTGTGCAATACGGTGGACAAACGCCATTGAAACTGGCGCGAGCTTTGGAAGCCGCCGGTGCGCCGATTATCGGTACGTCGCCCGATTCGATTGATTTGGCTGAAGACCGCGAACGTTTCCAAAAATTATTGGAGCGTTTGAATTTAAAACAACCGCCCAATGCGACCGCGCGTTCAGTAGATCAAGCGGTGAATTCTGCGAAAAACTTAGGTTATCCGCTGGTAGTCAGACCGTCTTATGTCTTGGGCGGCCGGGCGATGGAAATTGTCTTTAATGAAGAAGGCTTGCGTCGATACATGAAAGAAGCGGTCACAGTCTCCAATGATTCACCGGTGTTATTAGACCGCTTTCTGGATGACGCGGTGGAAATGGATGTGGACGCGATTTATGACGGCGAAACCGTGCTGATTGGAGGCTTGATGGAACATATTGAGCAGGCGGGCGTGCATTCCGGCGATTCGGCCTGTTCGTTGCCACCGTATGATTTGCCGGTTGAATTGCAAGATAAATTGCGTCAGCAAGTCGCAGTGATGGCCGAAGCTTTGGGTGTTCGTGGTTTGATGAACGTGCAGTTTGCGATTCAGGGTGAAGAAATTTATGTGCTGGAAGTCAATCCGAGAGCCTCACGGACTTCCCCGTTTGTCTCGAAAGCGACCGGTTATCCGTTAGCGAAAATCGCCGCGCGAGTGATGGTGGGTAAATCACTGAAAGAGCAAAACGCGACGGAAGAGCGGATTCCTGAGTATTTCTCGGTGAAAGAGGCGGTATTTCCGTTCATTAAATTCCCCGGCGTTGATCCGTTATTGGGGCCGGAAATGAAATCCACTGGCGAAGTGATGGGTGTAGGTAAAACTTTCGGCGAAGCGTTTGCCAAATCGCAACGTGCCTGCGGGGTGAATTTAAGTCACACCGGCAAAGTGTTAATCAGTATTCGTGAAGCGGACAAGCCGAAAATTGCCGAAATTGCGCAAATGTTGGTGGCGAAGAATTATGAAATCGTTGCCACTCGCGGCACGGTAAAGGTTTTGAAGGCGGCGGGCATTCCTTGCACTGAAGTTTACAAAGTGAACGAAGGCCGTCCGAATACGGTGGACATGATTAAGAATGAGCAGATTCAACTGGTGATTAATACTACCGAAGGGAAAAAATCCATTTCTGATTCGTTTACCATGCGGAGGGAAGCGTTGCAGCATCGGGTCACTTATTACACGACGTTAGCCGGGGCAAAAGCGGCCTGTTATGCGCTGGGTGAGTTGGATGCCGGAAATGTCAACTGTTTGCAGGATTTGCATAAGAGTTTAAATTAGTTTTCTTGTTAGGCGGATACCTGATAGTGTTATCTGCCATTTACAAAAATTATGAGTCAACCCACCATAAACGGCTCTGCTTTACAAGCGAAACTGAATGGATAAAAAAGATAAATATAAAGCTGCTATTGATGAAATTAATAGTGGTGTGGTCGAATTTAATCATTTGTTAGCTGAGAATCAACGATTTAAAGAAATATCTTTTGATGAGCCAGCTAGTTATAGTGATGACATTCACGAAATGTGGGGTGGTGATTCATGGCCAAGCAAGGATAGACCAGGGGTTTACATACTTTGTGGGTATCATGAGAAAAATCAAGATATCATCGGTTTGTATATTGGTAAAGCTTCAAATCAGAATATAGGTCATAGAATATACACTCACTTTCATCCACAACGAAAAATAGGCCGTTTTACTAAAAAGAGTTCGAATGGAGAGGTTTTTATAATTGAGGCAATATGTGCAATTGCCATTAATGATAAGCAAAAGAGTTGTCTTGCATCAGCTCTTGAGGAGTTTTTGATAGCCCGTGTTGGTGGCAGCTTTCAACTGCTTCAGACGATAGGGGTTGGATGATTTACGAGATTATAGACGCAATAAGGCACGCTGAATTTATTTAAAATATGGATGAAGGCGATTTAAAAAAGAGGCTAAATCATGCTAACGACAATTGAAGGTTACTACGAACAAGGACAAATTTTTTTAAAGGAAGAAGCCCCCGTGTCAGAAAAAACAGCAGTGATTATTACTTTTTTGACAGAAAATAATCGCAATGTGAAACAGCGAAAACGTATTCCTGGCGGTTTAAAAGGCAAATTGGCTATTCCAGATAATTTCAATCAGTCATTGGATGATTTAAAAGAGTACATGTAATAATGGCAACAAACAACTATCTCCTGGATACGCATTGTTTGATCTGGTTTCAAGATAATAATCCGAAAATCCCCGCCTATGTCATGGCTATAATACAGGACTTATCAAACACAATTTTTTTCAGTCAGGTCAGCTTATTTGAAATTGCGATAAAGCAAAAAATTGGCAAATTACCTGAGTTTTCCGCTCAGCTAGAAGACGTTTACCATCAAGCTATTGCGGATGACTTCACTTATCTGCCCGTAAAAATCAACATTTATTCAGTTACCAAAAAATTCCGTTATTTGACCAGCATCGTGACCCGTTTGATCGATTATTATTGGCAACCGCTTATGAAGAAAATGCCATTGTACTATCTGCGGATGATAATTTTCCGTTATAAGTAACAAAACAAAAGTTCTTCGGTATTTAGTTGCTAGGCCGGAGTCCAAACTTAAGTCCAAAGTAAAGTTTTAAAATTGATTGGAGAAAAACAAACATGGGAAAAGTTCCTCTTACTATTAAAGGCGCAGAAAAATTGCGTGCTGAATTGGAGAATTTAAAATCTGTTGTTCGTCCACGCATTGTAGCGGCGATTTCAGAAGCCCGCGCTCATGGCGATTTAAAAGAAAATGCCGAATATCATGCGGCAAAAGAACAGCAAAGCTTTTCTGAAGGGCGGATTAAAGAGATTGAAGCAAAATTATCGAATGCACAAATTATTGATGTGACCACAGTTCATGCCAATGGCAAAGTTGTGTTCGGTGCCACCGTAGAAATCGAAAATCTGGATACCGGTGATGTTGTAACCTATCAAATTGTCGGCGAAGATGAGGCGGATATTAAAGAGGGGCGGATTTCAGTTGGCTCTCCAATCGCCAGAGCTTTGATTGGTAAAGAAGTTGAAGATGTTGTACTGGTTAAAGCTCCTGGCGGCGATATTGAATACGAGATTCTGGCAATTCAATATATTTAAAACCTACCCTGACAGGTTGTAAAAAACTGTCAGGGTTAATCTTCTGTTATTTATCAGGATTTTTCCGATAAACCACCGCAATCTGCCCGATATTTTGAACCAATTCCGCGCCTGTTTCTTCACAAATTTGCTGACTTATTTGCATACGCTCATCTTTTTCTGCGCGAATTTTTATCTTTATCAACTCATGCGCATTTAAAGCACCATCAACTTCTGCCAAGACAGCAGCCGTAAGACCTGCCTGACCGACCATCACCACAGGGTTTAAATTATGAGCCGCAGCTCTTAACTTTCTTATTTCAGCAGCATTCACGCTGATTCCTCACAAAAAAATAATCTAATTTTACACGAAAACACTATGACACGAAGCAAAAGCAGCAACCAGTGGCTGCATGAACATTTTAACGATGAGTATGTTAAACAGGCGCAAGCCCGTGGCTACCGCTCTCGTGCCATTTTCAAGCTGATGGAAATTCAGGAAAAAGATAAAATTATCAGACCAGGGATGAACGTTGTTGATTTAGGTGCAGCACCTGGCGGCTGGTCGCAATATGTGCGGCAGATTATTGGCAAACAGGATAAAATCATCGCGCTGGATATTCTGGAAATGGAACCACTGGAAGGGGTGGATTTTATCCAGGGTGATTTTAGGGAAGAGGCGGTACTGAATCAGTTGCATGAAATGCTTGACGGCGAAGTCATTAACGTGGTCTTATCCGATATGGCTCCCAATTTAAGTGGAAATAAAGACGCTGATCAAGCTCGTGCCATCTATTTGGGGGAGTTGGCTTTAGAAACTGCTGTAAATGTGCTTGCTAAAGGCGGGACATTTCTGGTGAAAATGTTTCAGGGAGTAGGTTTTGACGCTTATCACAATGAAGTAAAAAAATCGTTTTCTTCGGTGGTGATTAGAAAACCCAAAGCCTCCCGTCCCAGAAGCACTGAAGTTTATATTCTTGCCAAGGGCTTTAAATAACAAATTCTGTCCCCACATTTATTTAACGAGTTTAAGGTTTTTAGACATCGCTTATAGTTTTGGGACTATAAACTAAACTTACGCAAGGCAGGAATATTAATTCCTGATACAATCGCTATGTATTTCTATAATTAGGACTGTTCCGGTCAGGAGCGAGTAACGTGAACGATATGGTTAAAAATGTAATTTTATGGGTCGTCATCGCCGTTGTGCTGATGTCGGTGTTTAATAACTTTAGCTCACGCACCAATCACGCTGCTGAGGATACGATGTCTTATTCTCAGTTTATTGATGCAGTTAAGGCAGGACAAGTACAAACAGTCAATATTGAAGACAACAAAATCATTAAAGGCAAATTAAAAGCCGGCGATTCATTTAAAACCTATTCGCCTAATGACAATCATTTAGTCGATGATTTATTGTCAAATGGCGTAGAAATAAAGGCTCAGCCTCCTGAACAGCCTTCGATGCTGATGCAGATTTTTATTTCTTTCGGCCCCATTTTATTGCTGATTGCAGTTTGGGTGTTTTTTATGCGCCAAATGCAAGGCGGCGGTGCCGGTGGCCGTGGTGCCATGTCATTCGGCAAAAGCAAGGCAAGAATGCTGGAGCAGGATCAAAACAAGGTCACTTTTGCTGATGTGGCAGGTTGTGATGAAGCGAAAGAAGAAGTTCAGGAAATGGTTGATTTTCTGAAAGACCCGGCAAAATATCAAAAGCTGGGCGGCAAAGTGCCTTGTGGTGCGTTGATGATAGGGCCTCCAGGAACCGGTAAAACCTTGCTGGCACGTGCTATTGCCGGGGAAGCCAAAGTGCCGTTTTTTACCATTTCCGGCTCTGATTTCGTGGAAATGTTTGTCGGGGTTGGAGCATCGCGGGTACGTGACATGTTTGAACAAGCGAAAAAACATGCTCCGTGTATCATCTTTATTGATGAGATTGATGCTGTGGGTCGGCAACGTGGCGCAGGTTTAGGCGGAGGTAACGACGAACGTGAACAAACATTGAACCAGTTGCTGGTGGAAATGGATGGTTTTGAAGGTAACGAAGGTATTATCGTCATTGCCGCAACCAACCGTGCTGATGTATTAGATAGCGCGTTATTACGTCCAGGCCGGTTTGATAGACAGGTCAATGTTGGCTTGCCAGATGTACGTGGCAGAGAGCAAATTCTCAGTGTGCATATGAAAAAAGTTCCGGCTGCCAACGATGTGATTATTAAATACATCGCCCAAGGTACACCCGGCTTTTCCGGTGCCGATTTAGCTAATCTGGTAAATGAGGCGGCTTTATTTGCAGCTCGTGAGAACAAACGGGTGGTTAGCATGGTCGATTTGGAAAAAGCCAAAGACAAGCTGATTATGGGTGTGGAAAGACGCACTATGGTCATGGATGAAAATGAAAAGAGAATGACTGCATATCACGAAGCCGGACACGCGATTGTTGGCCGTTTGGTACCAGAGCATGACCCGGTTTACAAAGTCAGTATCATGCCGCGCGGACGGGCGTTAGGGATTACCATGTTCTTGCCTGAGCGCGACCAATACAGTGCCAGCAAACGTAAGTTAGACAGCATGATATCCAGTTTGTATGGTGGCCGGATTGCAGAAGAGCTGATTTTTGGCTGGGAGCAAGTTTCAACCGGTGCTTCTAACGATATTGAACGTGCTACAGAACTGGCGCGTAATATGGTTACCAAATGGGGCTTGTCGCAACGATTGGGACCTCTGGCTTATAGCGAAGAAGAAGGGGAGGTATTTTTAGGTCGCTCTGTGACCCAGCACAAATCCGTGGCAGAAGGCACTTCGCATACGATTGATGAGGAAATTCGCTCTATCATTGATAAAAACTATCAACGGGCCGAAAACATTCTCAAAGAAAACGAAGATATTTTGCACGCGATGGCCGATGCGTTGATGAAATATGAAACCATTGACAAATATCAAATTGAAGACTTGATGAATCGCAGACCGGTACGTGAGCCGCAAGGCTGGGATGACAGCACGCCACCGAGTGACGGTGTAAAATCAGAAGATAAATTTGAGAAAAAATCGGAGCCTCCCTTGGGTGATACTGCAAGACAGGCTTAAAAACTTAATGGTTTTTGCTGGATAAAATGAAAGGAGAGGCTTAAAGTCTCTCCTTTTTTTATGGTTAAAAAAAGAGGCTAAGCAATGGCAAAAAAATATTTTGGTACTGATGGAATTAGAGGCAAAGTAGGCGATTTACCAATTACCGCAGATTTTTTCTTAAAACTGGGCTGGGCAGTTGGGAGGGTTTTTGCCAATGAAGGTAAAGGATTTGTATTGCTGGGAAAAGACACACGCATTTCCGGCTATATGTTTGAATCTGCTCTGGAAGCCGGACTTTCTGCAGCTGGCGTGGATACCCGCTTGTTAGGACCTATGCCTACTCCAGCAATTGCCTATTTAACCCGAACTTTAAGAGCGAAAGCGGGAATTGTTATCAGTGCTTCCCACAATCCGTATTATGACAACGGTATCAAGTTTTTTTCAGTCGAAGGTACAAAATTACCCGATGAGCTGGAACACAAAATCGAAGACTATCTTGATGCTCCCATAACTACGGTCGATTCTGCCAATCTGGGCAAAGCCAAACGGGTTGATGATGCACCGGGACGATATATTGAGTTTTGCAAAGCCTCAATTCCTACGGGTTTTGATTTTAAAGGTTTAAAAATTGTTCTGGATTGCGCTCATGGCGCAACCTATCATGTTGCACCGCCGGTTTTTAGTGAAATCGGTGCAAAAGTTATCACCATAGGCTGTGAACCGAATGGCTTAAATATTAACGATAACATCGGCTCAACAAAACCAAATAATTTGATTGCTGCCGTGCTTGAGCATCAGGCTGACTTGGGAATTGCTTTTGACGGTGACGGCGACCGGGTGGTGATGGTAGATCATAAAGGCGAAATTGTAGATGGTGATGAACTGATTTATATCATAGCCCAGTCCAGATTAGCCAACCATCAAACCCTTGGCCCGGTAGTCGGTACTTTGATGTCAAACCTGGGGATGGAGCAGGCTTTAAACCGTTTGGGCGTTTCATTGTTACGGGCCCAGGTCGGCGACCGTTATGTGATGGAAATGCTCACCCAATATCGCGGTATTTTGGGCGGTGAAAACTCAGGCCACATTATTTGTCTGGATCGCACCACTACAGGCGACGGTATTGTTGCAGCCCTGCAAGTGTTAGCGCAAATGCACCAGAGCGGCAAAAGCCTGCACGAATTAAAATCGGGAATGCAAAAATATCCGCAGATTCTGGTCAATGTCAAAGTTGCTAAAAAAGTCAATCCTGTTGAAATTCCTGCTATTCAACAGGCCGTGGCCGCAGCCGAACAGGTTTTGGGAAAAGATGGCCGAGTGTTATTAAGAGCTTCTGGCACTGAACCTTTAATCAGGGTGATGGCAGAAGGCGTAGATGAAAAAACCGTATCTGCGCTGGCAAATCAACTCGCAGAAGATGTTAAAAACGCAATCATTGCTTGAATTGCAATGCTTTAGCATATATCATACCGCGTTTGATTTTGTTTGGAGTAAGTGTAATGCGGCAGTCTCTGATAATGGGAAATTGGAAAATGAATGGCACTCGCGAAAGTGCTAAATCATTGTGTACAGCAATTATGGCTGGCTTAAATGCAGACGATAAAAATATCGTGATCTGTGTTCCGGCTGTTTATTTAGCTGATTTACAAACCTTAACCAGCAACAGCCCATTAGCTTTAGGTGCGCAAAATGTCGCCAACCAAGCATCCGGGGCTTATACCGGTGAGATTTCAGCATCAATGCTAAAAGAATTTGATTGCAAATACGCATTGGTTGGACACTCTGAGCGTCGGACTTATTACGGCGATACCGATGCTTCGATTGCAGAGCGTTTTTGTCAGGCGCAAGCACAAGGCGTTATTCCGGTTTTATGTATCGGCGAAACTTTGGCAGAACGTGAAGCAGGCGAGACCTTCAACGTGGTTAATACCCAGCTGGACGCAGTGATTGCCAAAGCAGGAATTGCGGCTTTCGCCAATGCTGTTATTGCATACGAACCGGTGTGGGCCATTGGTACAGGCAAAGTTGCAACTGATGAACAGGCGCAAGAAGTTCATAAAGCCATTCGGGAAAAACTGGCGGGGCTGGATGCAACTATCGCAGAAAACATGCAAATTTTATACGGCGGCAGCATGAAAGCGGATAACGCAAAAGGCTTGCTGGCGATGCCAGATATAGATGGCGGGTTAATAGGTGGGGCTTCGTTGGATGCGCAGTCCTTTTTAGCAATTTATCGTTCGATTTAGAGCAGTTAAGTTTTATGTATCAAGTAATCATTGTTGTTCATGTGTTATTAGGTATAGGTGTTATTGGCCTTATATTAATGCAACAGGGCAAGGGAGCGGATGCGGGAGCTGCATTTGGTAGCGGTTCTTCAGGTTCTGTGTTTGGAGCACAAGGGGCGGCATCTTTTTTGTCACGGACAACAGCTATTCTTGCGACATTATTTTTCACCACCAGTTTAACGCTGGCTGTTTTAAGCGGAAAGCAAAGCAAAACTGCTGACTTAATGGACAGCGTTGACACTGATCAAAAAACAGTAGTTGATGTGCCTTCAGCGGCTAAAACTGCTGCACCTGCTGTCGAAAGTGTTCCAGAGGTAGCAACGCCGGCGGCAGCAGCTGATGTTCCCGCTGCTGTAGCAGCTGAGACAAAAACGGTGGCTCCTGTTGAGGATAAAGCAGAAGTTAAACCTGCAAGCGATAAAGACGCGAAAAGTGATGAAAAAACAGCAGACTCAAAAGCGGAAGAAAAACCTGCTGCCGAACAGAAAAAATCCGAGGCCGTAGCTGAAAAAGCAGACTCCAAGTCTGAACAAAAGCCAGCTGAAGAGAAAAAATCTGACAAGAAAGCCGAGTCCAAGAAAAAATCTCACGATTCAGAAAAGTCAGAGAAAAAGAAAGACGCTGATAAAAAAGATTCTGACAAACATGCAAAAAAGCACAAGTCAGATAACAAGGACGAATAAAGTTTTAGCCGATGTGGTGAAATTGGTAGACACGCCATCTTGAGGGGGTGGTGACGCGAGTCGTGCTGGTTCGAGTCCAGTCATCGGCACCAATAATACGTTTTAAGACGTTCAAAGAAGTAGAAAAAACCCGCAAGCATCAACGCTTAGCGGGTTTTTTTATGCCTATAGGTGTCAATCAACATTGATATTTTTCACTTAAAAGTTATGTAAACCACAAGTACATTGCTGAATTTACATTGAATTTCAACAAAATCTAACTGAACAAACTAGAAATATTCAATGTTGATTTACATTGCAGATGAGCTGAAAGATGACTATAACTAACACACTCTAAATTGATTATAAAACCTCGTTCGCACTGAGCTTGTCGAAGTGCTGTGATGGTTCGACAGGCTCACAATGAACGGTAATCATTTTATGCTGCGTTGGCTATGACAGCAGCATTGTCCAAAAGAGTAGCTTTCTATCGAGTTAGATTTTTACCTCAGTAAAAGTCAGTCACCTCAAATTTTCATTATGTTTAATTTCAGCCGCCGAAAATTTTTAATTACCAGTACCAGCCTTGCAGCTTTAGCGGGTTTAGGCAAATTCTGGCCTTGGAAAAACCAACCACAAGTCACTGGGCGAATTATCGGCGCATCCGCTGCGTTGGGACATCGTCTACGTGACCATGCCAGCTTTCCCGCAGCAACTAAAACGCTGAAAAAAACAGCGGTGATTATCGGTGGCGGCATTGCCGGATTATCGGCGGCATGGAAACTCCATAAATCCGGTTTTGATGATTTTATCGTGCTGGAACTGGAAAATCAGGTTGGCGGCAATTCCAGCTTTGGTGAAAATGCAGTTTCAGCTTATCCTTGGGGCGCACATTATGTGCCGCTGCTGAGTGAAGAATCGACCTGTGCCCGCGAACTGTTTGCCGAGTTAGGTATTATCACCGGCTATCAAGATAACCTGCCGATTTATAACGACTATTATTTAAGTGCCGACCCGCAGGAGCGCTTATATATTCATGGCCGCTGGCAGGAAGGTTTGGTGCCGCAAATTGGCGCAGATGAATCTGAGCAAAAACAATATCGCAGTTTTTTTGCGGCAATGGAAAAGTTCAAGCAACTGCAAGGCAATGATGGCCGCAAAGTGTTTGCGATTCCGGTGGATAAAAGTTCCACTGATCCGAATTGGCGAAAGTTAGACCAAATCACGATGTCAGATTATTTAATCCAACATGGTTGGACTGCGGAATATTTGCGCTGGTATGTGGATTATTGCTGCCGTGATGATTATGGCGCAACACTGGAAAATGTTTCGGCCTGGGCTGGAATTCATTATTTTGCCTCGCGTACCGGTAAAGCCGCCAATGCTGAATCTGACACGGTAATCACCTGGCCGGAAGGCAATGGCTGGCTAGTCAAACAGCTCAAAAACCAGCTTAATTCCTATCTGCAAACCAACGCGCTGGCGATTAAAGTGGAACGTGATAAGGAAATCAGTAAAGTTCACTATTTTGATGTAGCACAAAACCAAACGGTAGAAATCGAAACTCAGGCGGTTATTTTTGCCATGCCGCGTTTTGTCGCCGAACGATTATTGCCAACTGGCATAAATTTAAACTCATTTCATTATAGCCCTTGGCTGGTTGCCAACATTACGTTGGATAAACTGCCGGAGGGTCGCGGTTTTCCGCTGGCATGGGATAACATGATTTATGCCAGCAAGATGCTCGGATATATTGTTGCCACTCATCAAAATCTGAATCAGATGCAACTGGAAACCGTGCTGACTTATTATTATCCACTCTCGCATTTGCCGCCAAAGCAGGCGCGGCAGTGGGCGGTGCAAAAGCCTTATCAAGAATGGCGTGATTTGATTTTATCAGAGCTGTTGCAAATTCATCCTGAGCTCAATAATCACGTTAAGCAACTGGATGTATGTTTATGGGGACATGGGATGATTTGTCCTACCCCGGATTTTATCTGGGGCGAAACCCGAAAGCAGGCATTACGGCAGACCGCGCCGATTTTCTATGCCCATTCTGATATGAGCGGCATTTCCATTTTTGAGGAAGCCAATTATCACGGTGTGCAGGCTGCCGAGTCGCTGATGGAATACTTTAAACACCGTTTTTACTCTTCGTTATGAAACAATCCTGGATTTATTCGCCTAGCGTAGATAGCATTTTTGTCTTAGCTCCCGCTCTACTGATAACTGTGGTTATCTTATCCTTTCAAGATTTGATTACCGCAGTTGAAACACTGCCGACCTGGGCGTGGGCGGTGCTGATTATTGGCGTAGATGTGGCGCATGTGTATAGCACGATTTTTCGTACCTATTTGGACAGGGACGAGTTTAGAGCCAGAAAAACGCTATACACCGTTACACCTTTTATTTGCTGGGTAATCGGTGCATTACTTTATAGTATTGACGCCCTTGTGTTTTGGCGAGCCATTACCTATTTTGCCGTGTTTCATTTTGTTCGCCAGCAATACGGCTTTATGATGATTTATATGCGAAATGAAAAGCAGAAATTGCCCTATGCCCAAAAAATAGATCGCTATGCCATTTATGCGGCGACCTTATATCCGCTGATTTATTGGCACACGCATTTGCCGCGTCAGTTTGACTGGTTTATTGAAGGTGATTTTATTGCGATTGATTCTGCGGCAGTCAATATTATTGCCTTGCTGATTTATGTGGCGATACTAACGACTTATATTGGTAAAGAAAGCTGGGAGTTTTTTGAATCCCGCTGCATTAATATCCCCAAAAATTTATTATTGCTGGGCACAGTGATTTCCTGGTGGACAGGGATTGTTTATTGCAACAACGATATTGCTTTCACTGCGGTGAATGTCATTGCACACGGCATTCCCTATATTGCCCTGATTTGGATTTATGGCAATAATCACGCTAAAATTTCCCCGGATAAAACAATCATTGCCGACCTCACTTTCCAGAAACTTTTTTCCATGAAAATGTTGCCGCTGTTTATCATTTCCTTACTGTTTTTGGCTTATGTTGAAGAAGGTTTCTGGGACGGTTTTATCTGGACAGAACATAAAAACGTGTTTCAGATTTTTCAGGTTTTGCCTGCTATCACGGATAAAGCGACACTGGCTTGGTTGGTGCCACTTTTGGCATTGCCGCAAACCACTCACTACGCGCTGGATGCTTTTATCTGGCGGTTAAGCGCGAAAGATACCAACTGGAAAGAAACGCTGTTTCATAATGAGACCTTATCATGACACCTTATATTGCTCCCGGACTCCATCTGTTAATTGATTTTTGGGGGGCGAATCATTTGCAAAACATGGAACTGATAGAGCAAACCATGCGTGAGGCGGCGGCCGTTTGCGGAGCTACGGTATTAGAGATAAAACTGCACAGTTTTGGTGAAAATAGTGGAATTACCGGGGTGGCAATTTTGGCCGAATCCCATATCAGTATTCATACCTGGCCGGAAACCGGATATATTGCCTTGGATGTGTTCATGTGCGGCAAATGCGACCCTAATCAGGCGATTCCAGTTTTCACTTCAGCGTTTAAACCGAAAGAGTCGCAAGTGCAGTCTTATTTGAGAGGAATACAGAATTAGCCGGAACAGGGTGGGATCGCTTTTACTGCGGATTTAAGTTGCCGGGAATAAGCGGATGTCAGATTTTGTTTTTTCTATGCAGATGAGAAATATGTCTGTCACGATGTTTTACACGTTTGATATTCAGTTTCTGTTCGTGAATGGTGACAGTGGTTAATAATTGATAAATATCAGCAGGCATTCCTTCGGGCAGCTCAATCAAGCTGTAATGATGGCGAATGTCCACTTCACCAATGGTTTTTATATCTACCCCCGCCTCCTCAATAAACACTTTTTTAATTTCATCCAGGGTCACGTTATGTTTTTGGCCGACATCAATCCGGTAACGGACCATTTTTGGCGGCGGCATCGGTCGCAAAATCACAGTTTCCAACCTGAGAGGAGATTTTACCGGCACTTCCTTTTTAGCAGGATGATGCTCTTTAGGATGATGAAATAAATTGGATTGACTTAATAACACCAGTGCAGCCGCACAATCGATCAACTCAATGCCCAGTTCCTGCGTAATCCTTTCAATTAGCTGCCGCTGTAAGGTTAAATCCGCAGTGGCCAATACCTTTTCTAACCGGCTTTTGAATTTCTGTTCTTTTTTTGAAAAAGGCTGTTGTTCTTGCTGTGTTAAATCCATGTTTTAAGAGTGTGACCTTATAATCTGTCTGTATAAATTTCCACGAAAGCTTCATCACGCAACCGACGTAACCAGAGTTCTGTTTCTTCTTCTATTTTACGGCGGCGAATTTCATCGGCAACTTTTGTTTTTCTAAACTCGCTGCTGTTGTCCTGTTTTTGCCGCTCCAAAACCTGAATAATATGCCAGCCAAACTGGGTTTGCACCGGATCACTGATCTGATTAATCGCCAATTTATTCATCGCTTCTTCAAATGGCGCAACCAATGCCCCCGGGACAACAAACCCTAAATCCCCGCCCTTAAGTGCTGAGCCTTTATCATCGGAATTGCCTCTGGCAAGGGTGGCAAAATCATCGCCGTCTTTCAGGCGTTGCTTAAGTGCCAGCAAGCGTTTTTTTGCTTCTTCATCATTTACCAGTTCATTGGTTTTTATCAAAATATGGCGAACTTTGGTTTTAGTCTGGGTGTGCTTTTCTGCCATTTGCACCCCGCCTCTTTTTTCCAGCAGTTTAATGATATGAAAGCCGCTGGGGCTGCGGATCGGATCGCTAATTTCACCGTCAGCCATTTTATGGATGACATCAACAAAAATGGTGGGCACTTCTCCGATGCTGCGCCAGCCTAAATCACCGCCTTTCAAGGCTTGTTCATCGTCAGAAACACTCATTGCCAGCTGTCTGAAATCCTGACCTTTGCGCAATTTTGCCACAATATTTGCCGCTTGCTCCCGGGCTTTTTGAATCACTTTGGCTGAAGCGGT
>CAIQWF010000224.1 GCA_903875455.1 uncultured Pseudomonadota bacterium | reverse complement strand
TTGGGTCATAATGCTACTTTAGGGTCTGCTTGTTGTTCCCGAAAGTTTGCTTTATTTGGTCGATTTGTGCAACAAAGCCAAAGTTTATACACAAAATCATCATAAAATTTATCTTTAACAACTTTTTAACATGAAAGACCGCTTTGATTTACTTATTTTTGATTGGGACGGCACACTGGTTGATTCGATAGACTGGATTGTGCATTGTGTGCAGTCAGCGGCTGAAAGCTGTGGTTGTGCCGTACCGCAGCCAGAAGCAGCAAAAGATATTATCGGCTTGAGCATTCAGGAGGCAATGAATACTTTATTCCCGGAGGTAGCTTCAGCTATTCAAAAACAAATGGTTTCGCATTACAGCCAGCTGTTTTTCTCCAAACAAACCACCTCTGAAGATTTATTTGCTGGGGTGGAAAAGATGTTAATCGAACTAAAACAGGCCGGTTATCAATTAGCCGTTGCGACCGGGAAAAGTCGCGCCGGGCTGGATAAAGTATTACAAGGCACCGGTATAGGTGATTTGTTTTGCATCACCCGATGTGCAGACGAAACTGCTTCCAAACCGCACCCGTTAATGCTGGAGCAAATCATGCAGCATACCGGCATTAGCCCTGAGCGCACCTTGATGATTGGCGATTCCATCCACGATTTGCAGATGGCAAAAAATGCGCAGATTTCCTCAATCGGTGTGACCTGCGGGGCACATTCAAAAGAAATTTTACAACAGTATCAACCTTTGTTCTGTCTGGAACAAACCACTGAGTTACTTGAATTAATTACAGGTTAAGACGATGGAAAATAACGCACATCAACCTAAATCAGAAGCTCCTGCCAATTCTAACTGGGAACGGGAAGTTATCGAAAAACTGGCTTTCGCCACCCTTAATGAACAGAAAAAAGCCCGCTGGTGGAGCAATTTTTTTAAACTTTGCATGTTTGCCTACCTGATCGGCATTTTTGTAATGATGGCCTATCCGCGCTTTAAAGAAGGCGTGTCCAGCAGCGACAAACCGCATACTGCTGTCGTTAATATACAAGGCATGATTGCGGAGGGTGAAGAAGCCAATGCCGATTCGATTATCGAAGGAATGCGGGATGCGGCAAAAGATGAAAAAACCAAAGGGATTATTTTAAAAATCAACTCGCCTGGTGGCAGTCCGGTGCAGTCAGGTTATATCTATGACGAAATCAAACGCTTGAAAAAAGAACATCCGCAGTTGCCGATTTATGCCGTAGTCAGTGATATTTGCGCTTCCGGCGGTTATTACATTGCCGCTGCCAGCGACAAAATTTTTGTCAATCAAGCCAGTATTATTGGCTCTATCGGCGTGATCATGAACGGCTTCGGCTTTGTTGATGTGATTAAAAAGGTCGGCGTAGAGCGGCGATTATTAACCGCTGGTGCGCATAAAGCCATGCTAGATCCATTTTCTCCCGCTAAACCCGAAGAAAATGCCCACATGCAGACTTTACTGGATGACGTACATAAACAATTTATTGATGCGGTAAAAACAGGTCGCGGCAAACGCCTGGTTGAGTCGAAAGACATGTTTTCAGGGCTGGTCTGGACTGGCGCAGAAGGGGTTAAATTGGGCTTGGCAGACGGTTTTGGCACAGTTGATAGTATCGCCAGAGACGTAATAGGCACAGAAGAAACCGTTGATTTCACCCCGCAGGAACAATTGTTCGATAAACTGGCGGGCAAGCTGGGGGCGTCTTTTGGTCACGCCTTTAGCAGTGCGATCCAGAACATTAATTTACGCTAAAACATTGTATTCAGGTTAAATTCAGTCGCAAACGATAGCATTTGCCATTGATTTTCCAGGGAGGGAATTTCCCGTTTTTTTACCTTAAGTTTTGGATCAGATGATGCGTTTTTTTCTCAAGATCAGTGCCCTGGCTGTGTTGTTTTCAAATATCGGTTTGGTAAAAGCTGAGGAAAAAGCGCCTGTAACCTCTACCAAAGAGACTATGCTGCCTGGATTTGTAGCAGAAGAGTCAAGGCCGCAACAACTTATCACTCTGGAAGATGTGATAAAAAAAATAATGCAGGATCCGAAAAACAAAATTCTGGCGGCTAAAACTGAAGTTTTAGAAGGCAAAAAAATTCATACAGTCAAACTTTTAACCCCCTCCGGCCACATTCAATATCTCAAAATTGATGCCGCTTCCGGCAAAAATCTGGATAACATAAAAAAATAACATGCGTATTCTCGTTGTTGAAGATGAAAAAATCCTCGCCCAGCAGATTCAGCGGTTTTTTACCGACAAAGGTTTTGCTGTTGATAGTGCTCACAATGGCAGTGACGGCTATTATCTGGCCAAAGAGTACCCGATTGATGCCGCCATTATTGATATCGGCCTGCCCGATTTTTCCGGGATTGAGTTAATCAAACGTTTACGGCAGCAAAATATCAACACCCCGGTGTTATTACTGACAGCCCGTAGTCGTTGGCAGGATAAAGTCGAAGGTCTGGAAGCTGGGGCGGATGATTATCTGGCCAAGCCGTTTCATTATGAAGAACTGGAAGCCCGCATCAATGCGTTAATCCGCCGTTCCACCGGTAACGCTCACCCGGTTTTGACTTATGCAAATATTAAAGTCGATACCTTATCCCAGGATGTCTGGGTGGACGGGGAGCTGGTCGAGCTGACTGCGTTTGAATACAAGGTTCTGGAATATCTGATGTTTCGCAAAGGAGAAGTGATTTCCAAAACCGTATTGACTGAACATATTTATGCCGAAGATTTTGACCGTGACAGCAATGTAATCGAAGTTTTTATCGGCAGGTTAAGAAAAAAAATAGACCCCCATGGCACAACCAAACCCATCGAAACCCTACGCGGACGCGGCTACCGTATCCCTAATGAAAATTAGCTTAAGTTTAATAATGCGGCGGCGGTTGATTATCGGCCTGAATCAGTTCATTGCCAGCAGACAGGCTTTTCAAGCGCTCATATAACAATGTACAAGTTTCCTCCAGCTTGCCAATCTGCTTCTGTTGATTGGCAACAATTGAATTAAGCTGCTGTAGCAAATCCTCTTGATACGCCAGCTTTATTTCCATCTCAATCAAGCGTTGTTCGGTTGTCATCTTTAATTAAACCTTTTTGTGTGTGTTAATAGCGCCAAACACAGTACAATAGCACGCTTTTAGCTTATTTTTGACAGCAATATGACCCAAAAACTCACCAGCAACGATCATAGCCGCGACAGCGTGGGGCTAAAATATGTCTATCCTGCCATGTCCAGACGCTCAGGAGGTTTGTCAATTGGGATTAATTTCAATAGCAACAGTGCCTGCAACTGGCGCTGTATTTACTGCCAGGTTCCTAATTTAATGCGTGGCACCGCCCCGGAAATGGATTTTGAGTTATTGGAAAAAGAGTTACGCTTTTTTTTAAACGATGTCTTGCAGGGGGATTTTTATCAGCGGTTTGAAATTAGCCAAGAGTTGCGAGTTATCAAGGATATTGCTATTTCCGGTAACGGCGAACCCACCAGTTTAGTGGGATTTGAAAAAGCCATTGCCTTGATAGGTGAGATTGCCACTGAATTGGGGATATTGCCTGTTGCCAATTTTGTGTTGATTACCAATGGCAGTCTGATGCACCAGAACAAAGTACAGCTTGGCTTAAAACGATTGCATCAATACAACGGTCAGGTCTGGTTTAAACTGGACAGCGCGACCGAAACTGGACGCAAGCAAATCAACAATACCGATCAATCTGCGCAAAAAGCTCTGGCAGGGATTATTAGCTGTGCGCAGCTGTGCAAAACCAAATTGCAAACCTGTGTCCTCAATTATCAGGGCCAAGGCTTAATCGAAAGTGAAAAAACAGCTTATCTGGAATTGCTGAAACAGATAAAAAATAAAACCAATATTTCAGAAGTTATGCTGTATACCATCGCCAGACCTTCGTTTCAACCAGAAGCGGTGGACATAACAAAGCTGGATGCGCAAACCATGAATGAATTTGCCAGTGAAATTAGGCAGATAGGTTATCAAGTCAGTGTAAATAGCTAAAGCCCGAACAATACACTTGTAGGCTGGCCGTTTACTTCTTGATTTTTACCCTGTTTTCACTCATAATGGCCAGCTCTAAAAGTTGCGAGCGTGGCGAAATTGGTATACGCGCTGGATTTAGGTTCCAGTAGGTTACCCTGTGAGAGTTCGAGTCTCTCCGCTCGCACCACTTATCCCGAATTCTAAAGCGATGATCATCGTTGATAATCCTGATTCACACCGATTACCGGTATTCTCTAATAAATTACACGTTTTTGAGGTAAAGCAATGCAAGTCTCTGTCGAAAAGACATCAGAATTAAGCAGAAAAATGACTGTCAGCATCCCGGAAGAAGTTATTTCCGAAAAAGTTGAAGCCCAGCTCAAGGCTATCGCACGGGAAGCGAAAGTTGCAGGTTTTCGTCCAGGAAAGGTTCCTCAAAACGTTATCAGAGCAAAATATGCTGGCAAAGCCAGAAGTGAAGTGACTGGCAACATGATTCAGTCCAGCTATTACGATGCTTTAAAACAACAGGATTTAAATCCGGCCGGAATGCCGCACATTCACCCGATTGAATCAGCCGAAGGCTTTTCTTATACCGCAGAATTTGAAGTTTATCCGCAAATTTCCCTAGCAGGGCTTGAGCAGGTCGAAGCAAACCGTCCTGTTGCCGTTGTCGAAAACGTAGATTTTGAAAATATGGTCTCAAAGCTACGGGAACAGAAAAAAAACTGGAATGCAGTAGAGCGAGCTTCACAAGCCCAAGACCAAATTACCGTTAATTTTTCCGGCGTTTGTGAAGGTGAAAACTTCACCGATGGCAAAGTCGAAAACTATCCGGTTGAAATCGGCTCCAACAAAATGATTCCTGGCTTTGAAGATCAATTGATTGGTCTGACTGCTGGCGCCAGCAAAAGCTTTGAGATTTCCTTTCCTGCTGACTACGGCAACGAAAAACTGGCAGGAAAAGTCGCTACTTTTGATGTTGAAGTCATAAAAGTGGAAGAGCCAGCGTTACCGGAAATTGACGAAGAGTTTGTAAAACAATACGGCATTGAAAGCGGTGACGTTACTACCTTTTATGACGATGTCAGAAATAACATGGAACGCGAACTGGAGCGGGCGTTACGCGCTGAATTCAAAACTTCGGTGCTGGATGCTTTGTATGCACATGTCAATCCAACCGTACCAAATGTGTTAGTGGATCAAGAAATCGCTACCATGATGCAACCTTATGCGGAACAGGCGAAAAAATATCAGCTGAAACTGGAAGACTTAAATCTGCCACGTGATATGTTTGAAACTCAAGCGAAACGCCGGGTTGCCTTAGGTCTGATTTTGGGCGATATCATTGAACAACAGCAAATCAAAATAAATGAAGACAAAGTGCGCTCGACCATTGAAGAGTTGGCGCAAAGCTACGAAAATCCAAAAGAAGTTGTGGAATGGTATTATGCAGATAAAAAACGCCTGAATGACGTTCGGCAAATGGTGTTGGAAGACCAAACCGTTGAATGGATTGTCAGCCAAATCAAAGTTGTGGATCAAACCACCGCTTTCAGCGACATTATGGACAAACAACGTCAATAATAACCCTCACCGGAACAGACTTGCATGAACAATAATCACAACTCTATCAATAACAGTATCTCACCCCAAGCGGCGGGCGGATTAGTCCCGATTGTGATTGAGCAAACCGCCCGTGGCGAACGTTCCTTTGATATTTATTCACGCCTTTTAAAAGAGCGGGTCATCTTTCTGGTGGGACAGGTTGAAGATTACATGGCCAACTTGGTCGTGGCTCAACTGTTGTTTCTGGAAGCTGAAAATCCTGACAAAGACATTCATCTGTATATCAATTCTCCCGGCGGCTCTGTGACTGCGGGCATGTCAATTTATGACACCATGCAGTTTATCAAACCTGATGTCAGTACCATGTGTATTGGCCAGGCTGCCAGCATGGGAGCCTTGCTATTAACCGGTGGCGCAAAAGGCAAACGCTTTTGTTTGCCTAATTCCCGGATGATGATTCACCAGCCCTTAGGCGGCTTTCAGGGCCAGGCTTCCGATATTGCCATTCATGCCCAGGAAATCCTGCAAATCAGAGAAAAGTTAAATCAGATTCTATCTGATCATACCGGTCAAGCTATTGAAAAAGTTCGTCAAGATACCGACCGTGATAATTTTATGAACGCAAAGATGGCCGTTGAATACGGCTTGATTGACAATGTTTTGACCAGCAGAATTCCTGAGGCAGGTTAAACTGTTATCAAAATATTTTAGCGAAAGCGAGCAAAAAACAATGACATCAAGAAAGGTGTATGCGGAGACTTGTTTATGAGTAGTAAAAATGACGATAAACTGCTTTATTGTTCTTTTTGCGGTAAAAGTCAGCACGAAGTTAGAAAGCTGATAGCAGGTCCTTCGGTTTATGTATGCGATGAATGCGTAGAGCTTTGCAATGACATCATTCGCGAAGACTTATCTGAAGAGGAAATCGCAGCTCCAGAAGATAAACTACCGAAACCCAAAGAAATAAAAGAAGTTCTGGACCAATATGTGATTGGTCAGGAAAATGCGAAAAAAATTCTGGCAGTGGCAGTTTATAACCATTATAAACGGTTGCGCAGCCACTCGAAAAAAGATGATATTGAACTGGCAAAAAGCAATATTCTGCTGATTGGCCCAACCGGTTCAGGCAAAACCTTATTGGCTGAAACATTAGCACGATTATTAAACGTACCGTTTACCATTGCTGATGCCACTACCTTGACCGAAGCAGGTTATGTTGGTGAAGACGTAGAGAATATCATCCAGAAAATCCTGCAAAAATGTGATTACAATGTAGAAAAAGCCGAATCAGGTATTGTTTACATTGACGAAATTGACAAGATTTCCCGCAAATCCGATAACCCGTCTATTACTCGTGACGTGTCCGGTGAAGGTGTACAGCAGGCTTTATTAAAACTGATTGAAGGCACCATCGCTTCTGTGCCGCCGCAAGGTGGGCGCAAACATCCACAACAGGATTTTTTACAGGTTAACACTGCCAATATTCTGTTTATTGTCGGTGGCGCTTTTTCCGGGTTGGACAAGGTGATTAAAGCCCGTTCTGAAAAAGGCGGAATCGGTTTTTCAGCCGAAGTGAAAAGCAAAGATGAGTCTAAAAATGTGGGCGAACTGTTTGCCGAAGTTGAAGCGGAAGACTTGATTAAATATGGCTTGATTCCTGAATTCGTTGGACGATTGCCAGTGGTTGCAACTTTGGAAGAGCTGGACGAAGCGGCGTTGGTAAAAATTCTGACAGAACCCAAAAACGCGCTGATTAAACAATATCAGCATTTGTTTGAAATGGAAGGCGCAGAACTGGAGTTTAGAGAGGAATCCCTGTCCGCGATTGCCCGCAAAGCCATGGAAAGAAAAACCGGGGCTCGCGGTCTGAGAACTATCGTAGAAAATGTGTTACTCGATACCATGTACGAACTGCCTTCTGCCAGCAACATTAGTAAAGTGGTTTTGGATGAAGGAGTGATTCTGGGTGAACACGACCCGATTCTGCTCTACGAAACTGAACAGAAAATGGCTTCTGGCGAGTAATTACTCAAACAGAGCTGTTAAATAAAAGACGGGAGCTTTGGACAACAAAGTTCCCGTTTTTTTTGCAGGCTGGATTTTTCAAAAGCCATTTTGCTGCTCCAAAAGTTTTAATCACGCATCGCTTTGAAATTTACACAACCTGTTGTCAACCGGACAACTGAATCTTTGACAAAAACTCCCAAACAGATAAGAAAACATGACCACAAAAATCGACAAAAAAATCATCAGCTATAAAGTTGTCACCGAAGAAAAACTACCTGAGCCGGCCCCTGAACTGGCGCCAGAAACCAGCATGGAAAGTATGCACGAAAAAATGGAACGCCCTGAAATGCTGCTCGGCTCAACTTACAAAATCAAAACCCCGCAATCTGACCACGCGCTCTATATCACCATCAATGACATGATTTTGAACGCCGGCACTCCCCACCAGGAACGTCGCCCTTACGAGATTTTCATCAACTCCAAAAATATGGAGCATTATCAATGGGTCACTGCATTAACACGGGTTATCTCGGCGATATTTCGCAAAAGTGGCGACATCACTTTTCTGGTGGAAGAATTAAAAGGAATTTTTGATCCCAAAGGCGGTTATTTCAAAAAAGGCGGCGTGTTTATGCCTTCTCTGGTAGCGGAAATAGGCTGCGCAATTGAAACTCACATGCGGATGTGTGGCATGTTGAAAGACGATGGCCTCGATGAACATCAAAGAAAATTTTTGGCGGCAAAACGCAAAGAGTTTGAAGCCCGCCACAACGACACCGCCAGCATTGATGAAAAAGGTGAATTTCCCGCTCATGCAATGTTGTGTAATAAGTGTAGCACCAAGGCATTAGTATTGATGGACGGCTGTATGACCTGTCTTAACTGCGGTGACAGCAAGTGCGGCTAAAACTTTAGAATAAAACTTAATCGGCTGCGGATAATATTTTGTAACAGGATTGTTATCCGTGCAACTGATGAAAAAGCCTCTCAACACAGGCTTAATTTTAAGAAAAGATTTTTACTCTTGCTATACTGAAAAAAAAAACTATTTTTTACAGTACGGCAAACTATCATGGAAAATTCACACAACCAAAATTCACAACTTTCGTCCAATCAAGAACTGAGAGACGCAACATACCGGCTGTTAAAGTACGCAGTGTCAGATGCCAATCAGGATGTAGATGATCAACTTATCAATGATGTAGCCCCTGTCTTGCAAAAAGACATTAGCCAACTGACCGCAGAGGATGAAAAAGTACTCTGGTTTGGCTATAACGCCTTGTCTATTTTGGTGTTTCCTGCCACCAATGAAAGTCTGTGGCTAAAAGAGCACATGGAACGTGATGATAGGGCACGGGCAGAGGGTAACACGGCGGAGTATTCCTCAACCGCCAGAGCATATAAAAAAACCTATGCTTCATTCAAATGGATAGGCTATATTTTCGGCATCATTTTCTTTTTTCTGCAAACCTATACCAGTATGCTGGCAGATTCTGTGGAACAGGTGAATCAATACTACACAGAAATAGCAAAAATTGAAGAGCAGGTTCTTACCGCAAAACGGGCAAGCCCTGATCTTTCACCCTGTGATGCCCCACTGAGGGAATTCAATGCTCAAGAAGATCAGATTATGCTTAAAATCGATAGCCATTATCGGACGATGCAAGGATTAAGCAGTGCTTTTTGGGGGGCTTTTTATACTCATGACACCCTTGATTATTACCTTCACAAACAGCCACAATGTTCCAATTTGCCGGTTCCGTATGCCAATGTAAACCAATCTCCCGAATTTTCTCTGGCTATGGAACAACGCGCCAAAGCAGAGCGCACGACTTTTTTTGAAGGTGCAAAATCTGCACTGCATCTTTGCAACTACTTGGTGCTGCCGTTAATTTTGGGAGTCTTGGGTTCAGTGGCTTATGTTATTCGCAGCATTCTGGATGGATTTGCGAAAGCCAGCTTAACTTTTAGTTCTCATCGGCGTGGCAGTATGCGGGTTTATTTGGGAGCTTTGTTAGGATTAATAAGCGGCGTTATCGTTGTCCCTGACCTGAAAGAAGTTCAGGAAATGAGCTATTCTCCTCTGGTTTGGGCTTTTTTGATGGGCTATAGCGTGGAATTTGCTTTCTCATTTTTTGATGCGCTTATTTCTCGTGGCCGCAGCGCGATGGATGCTCTTAAGGTTGTTCCCTCTGCCACATCGAAAGCAAAAACAGAAGGGAAAGAAGATAAAGAAGACAAGGAAGTGAAAAAATAATCCGCTTTGCCGGACGGTGTTATTGCTAACGCCGTCCATTTCCAAACCTCAAAATCTATGGGCTGACATCATCACTGTTAAAATGATTCCGATAATCGGTCATCGCCCGTTTAATCACTTCCAATGCCTCTTCGCGCCCGTAAACATGGGTTATTTCGCAGGCATTATCTTCACCGGGCAGATTTTTGTAGGTCAAAAAATAATGTTTTAATCGGTCAATATAGGATTGCGGGCAGTCAGAAACATCACGCCATTGCCGATAAAACTCATCACCCTTCATCACCGCAATAATTTTGTCATCGGCCTCGCCTTTGTCAATCATCCGAAAACCGCCTACCGGGACCGCAGGTAAAATAATATCCCCGTGCATAATTGCCCGTTCACTTAACACGCAAATATCCAGCGGATCGCCATCGCCCCTGATAACTTTTATTCCTGATTTTAATGCGGCATATTCAGCCACACGTTCGGCGCAATAAGTTTGGGGAATAAAACCATATAAGGCGGGAACGGTATTGGAATATTTTTGCGGGCGGTCAATTTTAAGATAACCGCTAACCTTATCAATTTCGTACTTAACTGTATCGGTTGGAACCATTTCGATAAAAGCATGAACAATGTCAGGGGCTTTGCTTCCGGTGCGGACACCGTGCCACGGATGGGCTTTATAAATTGTTTTCATTAATTTCTGAATTTTTTAAATGATGTTGTTTTTCACTCGTGGGTGAGCTTCTTCATAGCTACTTTAATGTTGAGCTATCTAAGGTATTTTCAATTTCAGCCAGCAATTTTTTTTGCATTGCTTTTGGCATTTGGTAAGTTTTCATATCCCAACCTTCCAAAAGCAGAATTTGCTCCAGACACTGTTCCAATTGCGCATGGGTTGAGGCAACAGTATCGGAAATGAGCTGATGGACCGCTTTGTCAGTGTCAGTTAAATTCAGGCAGTTTTCCTGATATTTGTAGAGTGCACGCTGTTCATTAATCGCTTTGCAAACCTGGGCGGGGCAAGCGCAAGTGTAAATAATCGCCTGCTCTAAAATGGAGGTAATCTCCTGATTTGTAAATCGCAACTTCATTTTGATTGGCTCCTCATTCTTTAAAAATCGTATCCTTGTTGGGATTAACGCAAGCACTTACCAGTTCTGGCATCATAGATTGCAGAAGTATTTTTATTGCCGCCAGTTGCACCGTTAACAACTCGGACTTGTCCGGCAAAATACTGTTGTACTTGCAAGGCATTTCTCGCCGGTTTTTTGTTGCTGGGATTGGCACTGGTAGACACCAGTGGCGAATGCAGTTGTTCACACAAGGCTTTTGCCAGCGGATGATCTGTAACCCGCACTGCCAGGGATTGATGTGCACCGGTCAGCCATTTCGGAACCCAGGCTTGCACCGGAATAATCCAGGTCACCGCCCCCGGCCAGGTCGGCAACACCCGATCCAGTATCTGCTGGTCATAATCCAGAAAAGGTTCTACCTGCCTGAACTCAGAAGCAATCAAAATCAAACCTTTTTCGACAGGACGCTGTTTTAAAGCCAACAACCGCAACACAGCATTTTCATTCAGCGGGTCACATCCCAGGCCATAAACCGCTTCGGTGGGATAAGCAATCACGTCACCTGCCCAAACCTGATTTGCCGCAAGACGAAGTTTGAAATTTGAAATAAAACTCATGATTAACTGGGGAAAACACCGGTTGATAAATAACGATCGCCACGGTCACAGATAACCACCACAATCACGGCATGTTCGAGTTCGGCACTTAAACGCAATGCCGCTGCAACTGCGCCACCGGAGGAAATTCCGGCAAAAATTCCTTCTTGAGATGCCAAGTCTCTGGCGGTGTTTTCTGCGGTGATTTGATCCACATCCATGATTCTGTCAACACGGCTGGGCTCATAGATTTTTGGCAGATATTCTTGCGGCCAACGGCGAATCCCGGGGATTTTCGACTCCCCTTCCGGTTGTACGCCGATAATTTGAATGGCAGGATTTTGTTCTTTCAAAAATCGTGATGTCCCCATAATCGTGCCGGTGGTACCCATTGCGCTGACAAAATGCGTGACTTTGCCTTCGGTATCACGCCAGATTTCCGGGCCGGTGGTTTCATAATGAGCGCGTGGATTATCGGGATTGGCGAACTGGTCTAAAATTCGGCCTTTTCCTGCTGCTTCCATTTCTCTGGCCAAATCTATCGCACCTTCCATGCCTTGTGCCGCAGGAGTCAAAATCAGTTCTGCACCATAGGCTTTCATTGATGCGCGGCGTTCTTCGCTTAAATTATCAGGCATCAGCAAAGTGATTTTATAGCCGCGTATCGCCGCAGCCATTGCCAAAGCGATGCCGGTATTGCCACTGGTGGCTTCTATCAAGCAGTCGCCGGGTTTGATTTCGCCGCGAGCTTCGGCGTGTTTAATCATGCTGATAGCAGGGCGATCCTTGCACGAACCTGCCGGATTATTGCCTTCCAGTTTGGCCAGAAGGGTGTTAGTGGAATTACCCACCAGTCGTTGCAACTTTACTAATGGGGTACTGCCAACAAAAGATTCTAGGGTTGAAAGTGTCATTGTCGTACTCTGTGGCTAAATGAAAAATATTATCCCATAAAAACCTGGAAGCTGAGGTACGTTTTTGCTACTCCACATGCAGCTGTTACTCGCTTGCTTGGGTTAGATTTGTAGAGTTTGTTATAGTGAACTTTTGTAGTCCTTATCGGCTTGGTTGATTGAAGTAACAACAAATGAAGTGGGTGATGCGCCGATGTTACCGGAGTTACTCAGTCAAACTCCGGCTGATGGAGTCATTAAAACGGTGACTGCCGATGGTGCTTACGATACCAAAACTGCCATAAAGTGATTGCCAAGCGTGGTGCGGATGCTGTGATTCCAGTACGCAAAAATGCAGTACTCTGGAAAGAAAATACGGAAGGTGCGCAAGTAAGAAATGGACGGGCTATCGGCGTAGTTTGATGGAAACCAAAATGCGTTATTTTAAGCTATTAGGGAAACGTGTTATGGCGCGGGATTTTATCGTCAGGTGGCCGAGTTACAAATTCGTGCCGCTCTATTAAATCGTTTCACTTATCTTGGTACACCGATGACAGTTGCTATAGTATAAAACTGTTTTGGGATTGGGAAAGCCTGGAGCAAATTTGATTTGTGCAACAAAGCCCTGCCAACAAGAATTTATAATCACAATTGTTTCTCAAAAAACCGCCGCGTTTCAAACACACTCACCGGAAACTGAAATTCACCACTCCGCAATAACCGCTTCAAGGCAAAATCAAACAGCAGCGGATTGTAACCAATCAAGGTATTCAGCAGCGGCACGGCTTCCGGCATCAGCAAATTTTCCCTCACCAGTTTATCCAGATTAAACAACGGCACAATCGCCGCCAGCGGATAATCCGAACCATTCAGCAACCGGCTATACCAATCGCGCCGCTGTAACAGTGAGCCAATCACCCAGGCATGATTGCGCAAGGTAATCGCGGAAATATCGGCATAAAGCAGCTCTTGATATTGCGGCTCATCCATCAACCGCGCAAACAGATCAAAACTTTTCACCCGCTCCGCATCATCACCTTTATCCAAATCAACACCCTCACCATCACTGGCACAGTGCGCCAACACCATTTTCACCCCGGCATCCAACGCCCGCCGCATTCGCAACGGATTACCCAAATTCTGATTGCCGCCCTGCACGGCTTTTTCCTCGCCGGTATGACTGATAATTGGTATCCCTAAATCCGCCGCAGCTTGGTAAAAGCGCTGACATTGTTTCGAGAGCGGATCAATCCCCATTGCCGACGGCAACCATTTAATTGCCCGCGCTCCTTCGGCGTGAACCTGTTGCAACGCCTCCACGCAATCCGCCCGATAAGGATGCACCGAAGCCACCCATTCAAAAGAATCGGGATGAGCCTGGGCAATTTTTCTGGCGTAAGAGTTGGGAATATGAAAAATGGACCGCTCAGGCTGGGCTTTCCCCTGCTCATCGTGATACCAGTCGAACGCATACAGCATCGCCTTAAAACCGGGACGCATTCCCGCCACCAATTCCTGCAACCGCGCCACATAACTGTTATCAATCGCCTGTTCAGCAATGCAACTGCCGTTTAAGTAAAAATACTTTTGCACTTTCAAAACCGGATGCAGATAGCTGTCCATGTCAGGACTAAACCAGGGCAGATTTTGCCGGTCGGCTGGATTGGAATCACCGGAGCCAATCAAATGTACGTGACTATCCCAAACCTGAGTGGCATCTAGGCCGTCCCAGATTTTTGCCAGCAGCGGATGTTTCGCCAAACTTTCCGGCAAATAGGATAAACACGGATTCAGTAATTTTGGTTTGATATATTCATCCGCAGACAAACCGGCGGTGGCTAAACCCATTGCCGAAACAGTGAATAAAAACTTGCGCCGGTTCATAACGGTCATCTCTCAAGCAGTGGTGATGCGCTTGCACTGGCTTCTTTATAACGGGCTTTACTGATTTGACTTTCCAGACTGTGATTAACAATCGGGGCGGGATAAGCGCAGTTAAAATATTTTTTATCCCATTGATGCAGAATTTTGGGGCTAATATTTTTCACTTCCGGCAGCCAGCGATAAATATAAGTGCAATCAGGGTCGAATTTTTGCTGTTGCAGCCAGGGATTAAAAATCCTGAAATAAGGCTGAGCATCACAACCGGTTGAAGCTGCCCATTGCCAGTTGCCATTATTCACGCACGGGTCATAATCGAGCAAATGCCGGGCAAAATAACGCTCACCCCATCGCCAATCGATATGCAAATCTTTCACCAGAAATGACGCAACTATCATCCGCACCCGATTGTGCATCAAACCGGTGGCATTCAATTCCCGCATTCCGGCATCGACAATCGGAAAACCGGTTTTTCCCATTGTCCAGGTTTGAAAAAAATCGGGATTATTATTCCAGGTCAATTGCGCAAACTGCGGCAAAAAAGCCCGCTCGAACACAAACGGAAAGTGATAAGCCAGATGGTGAAAAAAATCCCGCCAATAAAGTTGCCGTAACAACGGATGCTCAAAACCAAGTTGCGCCATAATGCTGTAATAGGCACCGCGAATTGAACAGGTGCCAAATTTCAAATGGGTGGATAGTTTGCTGCATTTGTCCAAAGCCGGAATATCGCGTTCCAGGTCATAAGCCTGACAGTGCTGAAGTTGCCCTAAAGTTTCAAAGGCCGATGCGCGGCCCCCTTTAAAGGGCGCGGTTTGAAACGAATTTTCACGGTGAAACTGGGCCAGATTAACAACGGTTTCCAGATTGAAAAATTGCCCCGCTTGTAAAGGTTGCGCCAGTGCAACGGGAATCTGTCTGGCATTGTTATAAAAGGCGGTAAAAACCTTGTACGGCGTGCCATCTGTCTTTACACACTGTTCCGGCTCGTGCAGCAGAGCATCGGGGGTGATATAAACGCTAACCCCGAAACGATGACAAAGTTGGGTTATTTTTTCATCGCGCCGACGGCTGAACGGAGTGTAGTCACGATTGAAATAAACCGCTTCAATTTTTTGTTCCGTGATTAATTGCCTAATCACTTCTTCAGGGGGGGCGTGAAACAGCGCGAGTTTTGCCGCAAGTTTATTCAGCTCATGCTGCAAACTGGCTAAAGACTCCAGCATGAATGTCAAACCAGGCTGACTTTGATAAGGATGGGGCTGAATTTGCTGCGGGTCAAAAATAAAGCCGGGAATGACCTGTTGTGACTGGCTTAAGGCTTGATTTAGGCCGGTGTTATCAACTAGGCGTAAATCGCGGCGGAAAATAAACAGTGATTTTGCATAACGCTTCATTCTATTAACTTTTGTTGTTGCAATGCGGCGCGTAACTGTTCAATGCGGTTGCGATTCACACCAAAGTCGCCATAACCCACCCGCGAAGCCGAGCGGATGTGAATCAGGTTATTTTCACTGTCGAGAATAATTTTGACATCATCGACAAAACGAAAAACCAGACTAGTCGCTTCGGCATCCAAACTGTCGGCAGTTTCCTGAGTAATCACGGTACGGGGTTGGCTTTGCAAGGCGGTTTTCAATCCCTCCCAGACTTTTTCAGTGTCAGCAATGATTTTAAACGGGGCGATAAAATGGCTGTCATTGCCGGAGGCCTGGCTGGAAACACAGTTCGGGCTGTTTGGGCACAGCGGTAATTTTTTGCTATCGGCGAGACTGGAAGTAGTTGAAGTCATAATGATTAAACCTATAAAACAAAAGAATTTAGCAGACATATTTTTTCCATTTGTGAGACGAGCTGAACTTGAACTCAATAAACTCTGAATAGTTGTTGAATTCTCTCAAACTCATATAAATAAGGTTTTGCCACTTCGCGATTTGCCGCCACCACGATTAAATCATGTGAAAAAACCGAAGTGTTATACCAATTAAAACTACCGTCTATCACAATCGCTTCATCAATAATGCAATATTTGGAATGAATCGGCGAATACGGCACCGGATGGTCGTCCAGTCCATAAACCAGCCCTATTCTGACCCCTGAATTCTTCAGTCGCTCAATTACCGGCAGCAGCGGACGGTTTAATTCCTCTTCCATGGTGCGCTCAATCCCGACTTTTCCTTGTCTGGCTAAATGGCCATTAAACAAAATATGCACGTCAACGCCTCGGTTTTTGGCATTAATCAAGGCACTAATCACGCTTTCATTGTATTTGCCCAATAATTCGCCAATTAAAAACAGGCTGATTTTAATCGATTTTTTGGCCCGGTTGATTTCGCCGAGAATGGCGTGATGAGGCAGGTATTTTTCGCCGTTTTTCATCACATGTCTGCCAAAGGTATACAGCAAGTTAAATTGACTGTACGGGTCTATGCCATATTTTTGAATCACCCCGCCGCGCTGGCTTTGAAAAATATTATCCAGCAACCGGCAGATGCCTTTGGAATGAAAAGTCATGCCGGATTCCCAATTTGCACCCCAGCGGTCAAAAGTGATGTTAAATGAACCCAAAATGCAGTCTTCATCATTAAAAATAATGAACTTGGTGTGCATGTCAGGATCAACTTCAATCAAAGGATGAACCGGAGTGCAGACAACGCCAAGCAGCTCAACACCTGCACGTTTTAAGCTGGCATAATTGGCACTGTTGGTGAGCGTCATTTTGCGCCAGTCCACAATACATTGCACCCACACTCCCTGTTGACTGGCATAAATCAGGTGATTGGCAAAATCCTTGTCATCAATACAATCGACACTGACTTTAACGGTACACAGCCTGTCTGGATTGTCTCGCTTGCATTGCATCACCTTATCAATCATTTCATGGATATAGCTTTTCGGATGATAAGGGTGATGCGGTTGGCCTTTGGTAAACTTTGGAAACAGGTTTAACGATTCAAAATGATGATTAATCCAGTCGACATCGCTTTGCAATTCATTGGCGTTTAATTCATAGGTACGATAATAATTCGGGGTTGAATGCAGACTGCTGATTTCCCGATATTGATGCTTATCAGAATCGCTGTGTAGCTGCTTATAATCCATAAAAATGTATTCCTTTTTTGAAGGAATTGACTGCTCATCTTTATGGATAATAAAAGAAAATTTTACACAGTTAATCTGGCCAAAGGAGTTGGAAAAAGGGTGGATATAAAAATCGCGGCTGCGGCGTTTATGTTGATTCCATTTAATATCATAAGCATCAGTAAGTAGTTAAACAAAAGTTACATGGTATAAAATTTAGAATTTTTTGAGCATTCACAATGCCACGATTAAAATTTGTACAACCGCTATCTGAGGTAGCACAACAGGAACTGCAAGAAACTTATCGAAACCATT
>CAIQWF010000223.1 GCA_903875455.1 uncultured Pseudomonadota bacterium | reverse complement strand
TCGCTTTGGTCGGTATGATTTGGATATGGAAAAACTTCCACCAGACTTGCTTTATGATCTGTGGACATAAGTGCCAAATCCTTATGGCCCAAAAATGAAGGAATCGTTGTCGTACCCCTATATCATGCTGGCAATAACGAAATGCCCGTTCCCCATATTTCCAGGCTTCGCGCCAATGTACTGAAGTTAAACCGATGAAAATCCCCTGATTTGCTACCGGCTGATTAAAAACACAGCGTTGTTCCAGCCCATGTTCATAAGCCTGATAATGATAAACACCGGCCTTTAGCCATTGCGGATCGGTATTCACCAGATAAGCTTCGGTTGGATGTAAATTGCCACTGGACGGATTGCAGCGTAACGGCCAACGGTCAACGCCAAACTGTTTCCAGGCCGACAACCCAAAAGCCAGTTCCAGCAACAATCCCAAAGATTGATCGGTTAAATTTTCCGCTGGACGTGATTTTGCCAAATCAGCAAACAACACATTCCGCTCTGCGCCGGGTTTAGGCAGTTTAACCATCGCACAGCCTGTGAAGGTGCGAAAACCATTCGGCTGATCTTCCCAATCCAGACTGGCCGGGCCTTTAGCATATTGTTGCAGGCTGTGTTTGGTGCGGCGGTGGTAACTGATGACGGTGTGGCTATTCGAGTTCATTTTTTAACCTTTAGCAGCGTGTTTATCCAACACTTTAATTTCATGTTTTTTTGTAGAAAACCGCACAATCAAAATTGCAGCAAACTCTACAAACCTACAGGATTTTTTCCAGCAATGCCAACAATAATCAGGCCGGCAGTTCTGGCATATAGATTGCTGCTGTTTCGCACGACAATTTAGCTTTTATGTCAAACAAATGCGCCAATCTAAAAGGCAACTCTGTCACTGTCTTTTCAAAACGCGCAACCTTTGCTTTTATTTTAGCTACCCCCTGTATTTTTTGGAGTATCCCGACATGAACATTATATCCAGTTTTTTTTCTAACAAAGCCAGCAAAACCAAGGTCACCGCACCGGTTGTAAAAAGCAGCAAGCTGGCTGTGCCAGAAGACTCAATGTTGAAAAGACATTTTCTGACCCAGTTGCGGGCAGATATTGAAAATACCATGCTGCCGAGTTTGGCTGATCCCAGTTTAAAGCATTATTACGAAGCTTCTGTGGCGGCGGAATTTCAAAAACGGTTGTCAGAGGTGTTCAAATAAACCACTGCAAAACAAAATTTATCAATTAGCCTGAAAAGTGTTACAGCCGTGACACTTTTTCATAATTTTCGCTGCTTGAGTCCATTCAGTTGTTGCCAATCCACAGGTTTATAAAATATTTGCCATGAGTTACGCCATCACTTTAACCACTCAGGACGGCCAGCAACTGAATTTTGCTTGTGAAACCGGGCAAAGCATTCAGGATGCAGCCGAAGCAGCAGGTTTTTTCTTGCCTGCGTCATGCAATGCCGGAAGCTGTGGCTCCTGTTTAGGTCGCTGCATTTCAGGTGAATATCATTTGGGCAATTACACGCCATCCTTATTGCCTGCCAATCATAAAGAACAGGGCGATGTGTTATTTTGTCGGACTTATCCTGACAGTGATTTGCAATTAACCACCTTTTACAGCGCGGCACAAATTCACAGCAGCCAACAGGTGGCTCGCATAGCTGAAATTGCCAAACTGGAACTGATTGCTGAACGTACTGTGTTGCTGGTGCTGCAATTATTGCCAGACCCGGAACAGGGCTTTGCGTTTGAGTTTGAACCCGGTCAGTTTGTAGAGTTGGAAGTCCCGGAATTGCAATTAAAACGGGCTTATTCCATCGCCAACACGCCGAACTGGAATGGCAGACTGGATTTTTTAATCCGCCTGCAACCCCACGGACAGTTTTCCAGCTATTTGCAACAAAACGCAAAAGTTGGACAGCAATTATGGGTAGAAGGGCCTTCCGGCACTTTTGGAATGCAAAAAACCGGTTTGAATCCGCGCTGTTTTGTGGCGGGCGGCACCGGAGTTGCGCCATTTTTGTCTATTTTGCAACGCATGGCGGAATCAGGTGAAGACTATCCGGTGCATTTGTTTTTAGGGGTGAATAACGAACGGGAAGTTTTTTACCAGAAAGAGTTGGCGGCTTTAAAAGAAAGGCTGCCCCGACTTCAGGTTGAGATTTGTGTCTGGCAACCTTCGGATAACTGGACTGGTTTTTCTGGCACACCCGCCGATGCACTAACAGCTTATTTGGCCAAAACTGAAATCCTGCCCGATGTGTTTTTGTGTGGCCCGCCGTTGTTAATAGAAGCAGCAAGGCAAGCTGCATTGGCTGCCGGTGTTAATTCAGCGCAGATTGTGTGTGAAAGTTTTTAGGCAAGCGTGAATTTTTCCATCCAAGTGTTTTTCAAATTCTTTGCCATTACCCATTACCTCCTGAATTCCCGCAATTTTCAAGCAATACCCTGCTACTTTCTTAAATTTACCAAATAAATTGATACCGTTCGTGCTGAACCTGTCGAAACCATATCAGCACTTCAACGATCTCAGTGCGAACGGATTTATACTCAAACTTTTGTCGGCTTTTTCACAAATCTTCTGCATTTAGCTTTGTCGGATTTACGACAAACTCAAACTACCTTCAAAAAAACCATTTAAAATCAATAAGATATATAATTTATATTTTGGCATGGCTCGTGCTTTATTGTTAATCAAAGCTCATTCAAGAGGTCATCCAAATGCAACTACCCGTATTAAACGACGCTCCCGCAGCGAAAAGCGGCTGTTCCGCCAGTTCTTGTGGCACCACCAACAGTCAAATGGACACTTTGCCCGATTCAATTCGCGAGAAAGTGCAAAACCATCCCTGCTATTCAGAAGATGCACATCATTATTTCGCCCGAATGCACGTTGCCGTTGCGCCGGCTTGTAATATTCAGTGTCATTACTGCAATCGCAAATACGACTGCGCCAACGAATCGCGCCCAGGCGTGGTATCAGAAGTGTTAACGCCCGATCAAGCGGTGAAAAAAACCATGGCGGTCGCGGCAAATATTCCACAAATGACAGTTTTAGGCATCGCCGGCCCTGGCGACCCATTAGCAAATCCTGAAAAAACCTTTGAAACTTTCCGCCGTTTAAGCCAGGAAGCTCCCGACATCAAACTCTGCGTGTCGACGAATGGTTTGGCCTTGCCGGATTCGGTAGAAGAATTGTCAAAACACAATATCGACCACGTCACCATCACCATTAACTGCGTTGACCCGGAAATCGGCGCGAAAATTTATCCGTGGATTTATTGGAACAATCGCCGGATTAAAGGCGTGAAAGCCGCAAAAATTCTGATTGAGCAACAACAAAAAGGCTTGGAAATGTTGATTGCGAAAGGGATTTTGGTGAAAGTCAATTCGGTGATGATTCCGGGTATTAATGATGAACATTTAGCCGAAGTCAGCCGCGTAGTGAAATCGAAAGGTGCATTTTTGCATAACGTGATGCCATTAATTGCTGAAGCGGAACACGGCACTTTTTATGGTGTGATGGGACAGCGCGGCCCTACGCCTGATGAGTTGCAAGATTTGCAAGACAGTTGTTCTGGCGATATGAACATGATGCGCCATTGTCGGCAATGTCGTGCCGATGCGGTGGGGATGTTGGGTGAAGATAGGGGTGATGAGTTCACAATGGACAAAATCGAAGATATGGAAATTGATTACCAAGCGGCAATGGAAAAACGCAAAGTGATTCATCAAGCCATTCAAGCGGAAATGGATAGCAAACGGTTGGAAAAAGCCCAAAAAGCGGCGGTGAAACCTGCGGTGGCTGCGGGGAGTCGTCCGGTGCTGATGGCGGTAGCGACCAGCGGTCAAGGTGTTATC
>CAIQWF010000222.1 GCA_903875455.1 uncultured Pseudomonadota bacterium | reverse complement strand
TAAATCGGATGGTGTTCCCGGTCCTAAAGCTATCTGGGAGGGATTGGAGAAAATTCGCCATTATGCGGTTGGGATTGAAGTCGGGAGGGCGGTTTATGCGCCTTGATGTGAGATGTGGGTAATCGTGTGCATTATGAAGTCATCGAACAGCTGACTATTGCCTTAAAGAAAGCCACTAAAGATGATTTGGTGTTGCTGTATTATTCCGGGCACGGTTTGCCGAACAACAAAAATGATCTCTACTTGTCCACTATTAACACCAGCGCAGAATTGCTGGAAGCCACGGCAATTCCTTTTGAGCAGATTTATAGACTGATTAATACCTTTTATTGCAAAAAAATCGTCATTATTTTGGATTGTTGCTACAGCGGCGCGGCAGGAAACGTATTTAAAGGTGATATTGCCTCGCACCTGAAAACCCTGAATGACAAAGTGACCGGCACTTTTTTAATCACCGCTTCTTCCAATGACCAGGTGGCGCAGGAGAAAACCAAAGGGAATTACAGTTTATTTACCAGCCATTTAATTGAGGGCTTGGAAACAGGCGAGGCGGATAAAGACGGCGATGGATTGATTTCCATCGACGAACTATTTCGTTATGTCTATAAAAAAGTGGTGGCTGAAAACCCCACCCAAATCCCGAAACGTTTTTTAAAAAATGAAACCGGGGAATTGATTATTGCCAAAAGCGGGCGCGATTCCAGAAATGAACGGGCTAAAAAAATAAGAGCTTATTTTTTTAAACTGGTCGAAGAAGAAAGAATTGACCATGATATTTTGACAAGTGTATTAGAAATTATTGCCAGGCCAGTAAAAGAGTTATCTTCGCTTGAGAAAGAAAAGGACAATTTGATTGGTGCAGTTTTTGAAAATAAAGATGCTGTCGGTTTCATTAAAAAATGGGAACAATTGGCGATTAAAGTTGATCCAGATAAGTCAAAGATTAAGCTTGTGATATTAATAGCGGTTTTTATTGGAATCAGTGCCGTTATTTTTGGCATTTGGAAATCGTTTTCAGATGAGCCGGTAAAAAATACGCAATTAAGCAATACAATTGCCGCAGAAAAAGCCAGGGAAGATGTTAATGCTAAAACGGAAGCCAAAACAATAGCTGATACCAAAGCTGCGGAAGATGCGGAAGCCAAGAGACTCGCAGACGCTAAGCAAAAAGCAGAACAAGATGCCGAAGCCAAAAGAATAGCTGATGCCAAAGCTGCGCAGGAAGCGGAAGCCAAGAGGCTTGCCGACGCTAAGGCAAAAGCTGAGCAAGAAGCTGAAGCAAAAGCTTTAGCCAAACAGCAGGCAGAAACTGCAAGGCAACAGGCGATAGCAGAGGCGAAAAATATTTTGAGAGGGAACAATAAAACCCAATGGCCACAAGCGGTGAGTCGTTTAAAAAAGCTTGAGCCTTTAGATAGCGAGGCGATGTTATTGTTGGGTGGCAGTTACGCCAAAGAAAAAAATTATCGGTTGGCTTGCCAATGGTTTAAAAAAGCGGCTGCGGCAGGTAATCAGGAAGGCGTTGAGTTCGCGAATTCAAAAAAATGCCGCTAGCAAGAAAAGTTGGTCGAATTATTGAATCTACCTATTAAAATCTGAGTTGATGAATCATGAAACCTACCAAACCGCAGCATTGTGAGGCAAAGTCGCTTAAATTTGCGTGCAGAAAAGTGTTGGCACATCAGGTTTTTGCAGAGGCTGTAATATTGATGCTAATCAGCATTGAAAGCAGTGCCAATCTTCGCGCTCCACTCAATATACCCCGTAGCCCTTCATCCGCACTTTATCAACTGACAAAAGATGCCCAGGTTTTACACGAACAGATGACAGTGGAATGTGACTGGCAAATTTGCGATGTGGCGGTTAAATATCTGATTGAAACAGACAAGCCGATTTCCGCGACCGTTGATTTTATGATTCCAAATGAAACGAATGTTTCGGCAAAAGTTGGCCAAAATGCTGTGGCAGTACAAAAAAAATCTGTTGCTTACGGCAAAGACCCGCGCGAACAAGACCGGGAAGTGATGCAGTTTTTTAAAGAAAAAACCAATACGGTTTTTAAGGCAACATTCCCGCTGGCGGTGGCAAAAGGCCGGCATGAAATTTCCATCAATTATCGCCAGCCTTTAGCGCAGGAAGAGAAAGGTTATGGTTATTTTTCCAAAGGCTATTATGTTGGTGTGTTTCAATATGAGTTATGGCCGCTGAATGAATGGCGCGTTAGCAAGGATTTTCAGCTGGATTTGAGCGTGCAATCCAATGCTGCAACCAGCTGGTGGGATAGCCTGTTTAGCAGCGCCAGCATCAATTGTTTTACCGTAACCTTTGGCCGCTGTGAAGGCAGTCAGGAGGCTATAGATAACAGTTGCAAAACCGTGAAACCGCTTGCTTCTGCAACAGATTCCGCTCATTTAGTAATTAAGGAGCAAATCCACGCACCGTTGCCGGATCGATTATTTTGCAAAATCAGCCCGGAGTAGTCTGAAAATCCGGCAAAAACTAGTTTGTCCGCAGTTTTTACAGTCCAAAGCCCCATAATGATTGCCGGTCAAAATTAAGCAAAATAAAATTCTGTGAAAAAGTCATTGTCCTGTAAAATTCAGCAAAAAACAGTGCAAATCAAGACCGATTCTGCACATACTGAAAAAAATATCTTTAATAACCCAATATGTTGGAAAAAACTTAATGAGTTGGCAAAGACACATTAATCATGTTTTGGGCTGTCCAGCACTGTTTTTAAATCCCCTTCAATCCCTTGTAAATATTGACTTTGCCTCTTTTCTCATCCTCAGCACGGTAGGATGGCTTGAACAACGTGAAAACCATTAAAGCAGATATTTCAACATTAACATGACTGAGCTTTATCAAACCTTACAACAGCAAAAAAACAGCATCGTGGATATTGCCAAACATTATCACGCGGTGAATGTGCGGGTGTTTGGCTCGGTGGTGCGCGGTGAAGATAACGAAAACAGCGACATTGATTTATTAGTGGATTTTCTACCCGGTGCGACCTTGATAGACCAAGTGGGATTAATTCAAACACTTTCAGAAAAACTAGGGCGTAAAGTCGATGTCGTCAGTGAACGTGCTTTAAACAAATATTTACGCCAACGTGTTCTGCAAGAAGCCATAGAGCTATGAAAGACCGTTTTATTTTCATCGCTGCCGCCCTAGAAAGTATCGAACTAATTCAGTCTTATACAGCAGGCTATGATTTGGAAAGTTTTTTAGCCGATAGAAAAACACAGGATGCGGTGATTCGCAATTTGGAAATTATTGGACAAGCTCTAAAAGACTTTGGCGTTGAAACACTGTTATTGAATCAACCCGATATGCCTTGGCGCGAAATAGCCGGAATGCGTAATGTGTTAGCGCACGAATATTTAGGCGTGAATATTGAAATGGTTTGGAATACAGTACAAACGCATCTTGATAGCTTGCAACACGCACTAGAATCCATCATGGCATAATAACATCCCGCCCAAACCCCACGCATTCGCGTAAAATACGCACAAAAACACTCACTGGAAGAAACATGACCGAACCCACAGATCAATACGACAGCACGAATATTAAAGTTTTAAAAGGCTTGGACGCGGTGCGCAAACGTCCGGGCATGTATATCGGCGACACCGACGACGGCACCGGCCTGCATCACATGGTGTTTGAAGTGGTGGACAATTCCATCGACGAAGCATTGGCGGGCTATTGCACCGGCGTGGATGTTATCATTCACAGCAACGGCTATGTTTCAGTATCTGATGACGGACGCGGGATTCCCGTCGATATTCACCAGGAAGAAGGCCGTTCGGCTGCCGAAGTGATTATGACCGTGCTGCACGCAGGTGGAAAATTTGATGACAATTCCTACAAAATTTCCGGCGGTTTGCATGGCGTAGGCGTTTCCGTTGTGAATGCGTTATCCGAAGAATTGTTATTGGAAATCCGCAAAAACGGCAAACTTTACAAACAAACTTATAAGATGGGCGAGCCGGTTGCGCCATTGGCCGAAGTCGGCAGCGCAGAAGGCAGCGGTACAAAAATCAGCTTTAAACCCAGCGGTGAAACCTTTTCCCATATCGAATTTCATTACGATATTCTGGCAAAACGACTGCGCGAGTTGTCATTTTTAAATTCCGGGGTGCGCATTTCGTTAAAAGATGAGCGCGACGGCAAAGAAGATGTGTTTGAATTCGCAGGCGGCATCAGCGCGTTTGTGCAACATTTGAACAAAAACAAAACCCCGCTGTTTCCTGAAACTTTTTATTTTTCCGCTGAAAAAGAAGGCGTGACGGTGGAAGTGGCCATGCAATGGAATGATTCTTATCAGGAAAACGTGTTTTGCTACACCAACAATATTCCCCAACGCGACGGCGGCACCCATTTGGCCGGATTTCGCGGCGCGTTGACCCGCACCATCAACCAGTATATTGAATCCAGCGGCATTGCGAAAAAAGAAAAAGTCGCCACTACGGGCGATGATGCGCGGGAAGGTTTAACGGCAGTGTTATCGGTCAAAGTGCCTGACCCGAAATTTTCTTCGCAGACTAAAGACAAACTGGTGTCATCGGAAGTGAAACCGCTGGTTGAGTCGACAATGAACGAAAAATTGCAGGATTTTTTGCTGGAAAATCCGAATATTGCCAAAATCATCGTCAATAAAATCGTCGATGCTGCCAGAGCACGCGAAGCGGCGCGGAAAGCGCGGGAAATGACGCGGCGGAAAACTACATTGGATATTGCCGGATTGCCGGGAAAACTGGCTGACTGTCAGGAAAAAGACCCCGCCCTGTCAGAAATTTTCATCGTGGAAGGGGATTCTGCCGGCGGTTCTGCAAAACAAGGCCGCGATCGTCGCACTCAAGCGATTTTGCCGCTGAAAGGTAAAATCCTGAACGTGGAAAAAGCCCGTTTCGACAAAATGATTTCTTCAGAAGAAATCGGCACGTTGATTATTGCGCTAGGCTGCGGTATCGGCAAAGAAGAATACAACCCCGACAAATTGCGCTATCACCGCATTATCATCATGACCGATGCGGACGTGGACGGTTCACACATTCGTACCCTGCTGCTGACGTTTTTCTACCGGCAAATGCCGGAGCTGATTGAGCGCGGTTATATTTATATCGCCCAGCCGCCGCTATACAAGGTCAAAAAAGGCAAACAGGAAACCTATGTTAAAGACGATGAAGGGTTAAATAACTATCTGATTCAACTGGCGTTGGATAAGGCGCAATTGCAGACCGATGAAAACGCGCCGATTATTCAGGGGTTGGGATTGGAAAAACTGGCGCAGGAATTCACCGATGTGATGTTAATCATTAACCGTTTGGCGCGGCGTTATGATGATGTGCTTTTGGAGCAACTGACTTATGTTGAGGTTGTGAATGAGGCGATGCAGCAAGACCAGGCGCGATTTACGGCATGGCTGGAAAATTTACAGCAGCGATTGAATCAGAATGAAAGCGGCGCGGTTTTTAGTTTGGAACTGGATTATGTCAATGCCCACGATTACTCGATTAGCGTAGACAAACGTTTGCATGGCAACAGCAAGGTTTTTATTCTGCAACCGGCATTTTTCAGCAGTCTGGATTATAAAAAAATCAGCCAATACGCAACCGACACTGCCGGATTGTTTTCTGAAACAGCAACGATTCGGATGGGCGAAAGACAACAGCCGGTGGCAAATTTCAAACAGGCGTTTGAATGGATGATGAAAGAAGTCAAAAAAGGCCAACAAATTCAGCGTTATAAAGGCTTGGGGGAGATGAATCCTGAGCAGTTGTGGGAAACCACATTGGATGCCAATAATCGTCGCTTGTTGCAAGTCACCATTGAAGACGCGATTGCCACTGATGAAATTTTCACCACTTTGATGGGGGATGTGGTTGAGCCGCGCCGCGATTTTATTGTTAAAAATGCCTTAGATGTTAATAACCTGGACGTGTAAATGCTGACTTATCCAAACATAGACCCGATTGCACTGGCTTTGGGGCCATTGAAAATTCACTGGTACGGCATTACTTATCTGATAGGTTTTGCCGCTGTTTGGCTCTTGGGTAAAGAACGCGCCAAACGGTCTTATTCGCCGATTCAACCGGAAGCGATTGAGGACTTGGTGTATTTCGGTGCCTTGGGGGTAATTTTAGGCGGGCGGATTGGCTATATTCTGTTTTATCAATTTCCGAAATTTCTGGATGATCCCCTGACGCTGTTTAAAATCTGGCAAGGCGGGATGTCGTTTCATGGCGGCATGTTGGGGGTGTTTGTAGCGATGTATTTTTTCGGCAAAAAATACAACTGCACCATGCTGCAACTCACCGATATTATCGCGCCGCTGTGTCCAATTGGCTTGGGATCGGGGCGGATTGGCAATTTCATCAATTCGGAATTATGGGGCAGAACCACCGATGTGCCGTGGGGGATGGTATTTCCGAATGGCGGACCCTTGCCGCGTCATCCGTCACAACTATATGAAGCGGGACTGGAAGGGATTTTACTGTTTGTGATTTTGTGGCTTTACACGCAAAAACAACGGCCAACCGCCGCACCGACTGGTTTGGTGTTGTGTGTGTACGGTTGTTTTCGTTTCTTTGTCGAGTTTTACCGGATGCCGGATGCGCATTTAGGCTATCTGGCCTTGGATTGGGTGACAATGGGGCAGATTTTATCGGTGCCGATGATTGTGATTGGCGCGGGGATGTTTGTGTGGGCGCATAAAAAAGCGGCCTGATTGATTGGGCCAAAATTCTTTGAGCAGTTTTTATAATCGCGAGCGACTTTTTATTCCAGTTCCAGATAATTCAAACAAACCGCCTGATGCACTGTTTGGGAATTAAATATAAAAGATAGAAATCCGTTTAATTGCAGCTTTACAGGAGGATTTAAAGACCAGCTGTTGCAGTCCTGTTTAGCATTTAACGTCATTACTGATACTATTAGCGCTATTTGGTCCCCTGATTATCATAATTATTCACTGTATAACAACTTGAAGGTTATCAAATGACTCCGCATTTATTTTCACCGATTCAAATCGGCCCTTATCGTTTATCCAATCGAATCATAATGGCTCCTTTAACCCGGATGCGTGCGCCTGAGTCCATTCCCACCGAGTTGATGGCGCGTTATTACAGCCAGCGTGCCAGTGCCGGCCTGATTATTTCGGAAGCGACTGCCATTTCTCCGCAAGGGATTGGTTATCCTAATATTCCGGGGATTTATAACGATGCACAAATCAAGGCCTGGAAAAAAATCACCGAAGCGGTTCATGCCAAGGGCGGGCGGATTTTCATGCAGCTTTGGCATGTCGGCCGGATTTCCCATCCCGATTTTCACGGTGGCGAATTACCGGTCGCCCCGTCTGCGGTCGCTCCTAAAGGTGAGGCCGTTACTTATGAGGGGATGAAAGCTTTTGTCACGCCCAGAGCTTTAGCTCTTGATGAAATTCCAGCCATTGTCGAGCAATACCGAAACGCCGCAAAAAATGCTCTGGCCGCAGGTTTTGACGGCGTGGAAATTCATGGTGCCAATGGTTATTTGCTTGACCAGTTTTTGCGTGACGGTAGCAATCATCGTGATGACAGCTATGGCGGTTCACTGGAAAACCGTTGCCGGTTATTGCTGGAAGTGGTTGCTGCGCTAACTCGCGTTTGGGGCGCGGAACGGGTCGGGGTGCGATTATCACCGAGTGGCACCTTTAATGACATGACAGATTCTGAGCCGGAAAAATTATTTGTCTATTTACTGGGACAGTTGAATCGTTTTGATTTGGCCTATCTACATATTGTTGATGCTTTGGAAGGTGATATTCGCCACGGTGCGAAAGTGGTGGAGCTGGCCGTGTTACGGCGGGCGTATTTGGGCACTTTAATTATTTGCGGTGGTTATGATTACGCACGTAGTAGTTATGCGCTTGCTTACGAACTCGCCGATGCAGTGGCATTTGGACAATTGTATATTGCCAATCCTGATTTGGTGGCGCGTTTTAAAACGGGGGCGGCCTTGAATGAGCCTGACCCCGCCACTTTTTATGGCGGCGATGAGAAAGGATATACCGATTATCCGTTTTTGAGTTGATCCAACCCCCGGAAGTAACAAGTTCAACTCGTAGCTCTTAATAAAAATAAATATGAAAATTAGCGTTATTATAAAAAAATTATCAAATCCTCGTGTTAGAAGACGATTAAAGATTGCCCTCTCTGTTTATGGTGTGGCGATTATACTGGGAGTGTTAGGTAAGATGATTTATGACGTTGGCTATTTTAACGCGCAGGCTCTTGAAAATCAGAAAAATGCCAAGCTGCATATTGTTACGCACTCAGTTCCGGTGTTGACAATGGAGTTGGCTCAGCGGCTTGTGTCTGGTGCGCTAAAGGAAGACCCAGCTCACCCCAAAACAGTTGTGACCCAGATTATTGATAATAACGATAAACTTTCAACCATTGTTATAGAAAACAATAATCAGAAAAAAGTTGCCTGGATTATAGATTTGCGTTTGTTTTTTAGTGCCGATTTGTTCAACGAAGAGGGTTATAATTTAACCCTAGGTATTGAGCGGCAACACAATATCAATCATGCTGATTATTGAGGTTTTTGAACTGGCTAGATCAAACGGGACAAGCAGAATCTAAGCAGAGTCTGTTTTTTGAGTTCAGGTAATAAATTCAAAACATCATCCTGTTCAAAACTTTGCCCCCCTTACAATCATTGTGCGAAGGTGGGTGTTTGTTTGGGAGATGGTGTAAATTTTAGCGGACAAAACTCATTTATAAACATCTTTCCGATGCCCGATTTTAATCACCTGAATAATCAAGCACTGATCAACAATTGAGTACAGTACCCGATAATCATTAACGCGAATGCGATAAGTCTGTTCAGCTCCCTTTAACTTTTTGCAGCTGTCAGGTCTTGGATTATTCGCCAAAGATTTAACACTCTCGACTATTTTTTCAGCCACAGAAAGCGGTAATCGTGCCAACTCCTTTTTGCCGATTGCTTAAACTCAATTTGATAGGTCATAAATTCAGCTCCCGTAACACCTCCTCCAATGATACGGTCGTTTCATTTCTGCGCTCGGCAATGGCAGCTAAATCTTCAAGGTCTTCTAATAATTCAAGATAATCGGTAATTGGCAAAATAACGGACAGCTTTTGTCCGTTAGTATCGGTTATGTATTGTGGCTGCACACTCATTGTATTACCTTTTGTTTCAGAGTTAATGGATAGATTTTAGGATAAACAGGATAAAACAAACGCGCCGCATCATCATCCTGTTCATCTTATAATCCTGAAAATCCTGATTCAGACAGCCCACCCAACTTTCATTGTGCGAGGGTGGGTGTTTTTTCAGGGGATGGTGTAGATTTAAAAATATCTCCATCCTAAATCAATTCCTGTATACGCATCGCGTTCTTTTTCATACGACCTTCCGCTTCCGCCACAATTACTACAAGAACGCTGTTTTCTTACCTCTTCATTTCCAAAAAACGATTTATCCCAATAGCTTTCCTTACCTGTTCCATTACATTGTCCACAACTTCTTTCAGCAAGATAGTGTTTTTTCCCAGTTCCGAAACAAGCTGGACAATCTTCTGTTGTTTTGCTCTGTACATGACAAAAAATAACTCGTTGAAAATGTGACAAAATATTATATTTTTGCGAAACGAAAGATTATGTCCCACTTCAACGAGCTATCAACTATGTTAAACCAACACTTTCG
>CAIQWF010000221.1 GCA_903875455.1 uncultured Pseudomonadota bacterium | reverse complement strand
GGAATTTTATAGCAAAGTGGTTTAAAAAGTGTCCGGTTGTACTTGACCATTACAGTTCACTACCGCATAGGTAGCTTAGAAATTGAGATGCGTTATAGCTGAAAACATAACCTTGTTCACTACCGCATAGGTAGCTTAGAAAGTCTGGCTCAGCTTGAACTTCTCGACATCTTTGTTCACTCCGCATAGGTAGCTTAGAAATGGAATTACTCGTTGAATATCCCAATAATATTGTTCACTACCGCATAGGTAGCTTAGAAATATCGTTATTTCTGGATTGCAGAAAATATCTTGTTCACTACCGCATAGGTAGCTTAGAAAAGTTATCCGCGATATGGTTGAAACAACGGTTAGTTCACTACCGCATAGGTAGCTTAGAAAAACCGGAATTGTTGCGCTGGTTATAGAATCGAGTTCACTACCGCATAGGTAGCTTAGAAATGTTGATAATCAAGTTTTCGCGGTGGTTTATGGTTCACTACCGCATAGGTAGCTTAGAAAACTAATGCGCCGGGATAGTAAATATAACTGTTGTTCACTACCGCATAGGTAGCTTAGAAATATGTGGCAGCAGCAGATGTGCATTATGGTCAGTTCACTACCGCATAGGTAGCTTAGAAAGTTTGCCGGGGGAAAATACCGTCTGGCGGATGGTTCACTACCGCATAGGTAGCTTAGAAAGCTTATGGTGGTTGCTTTCGTTTGTCGTCTCCGTTCACTACCGCATAGGTAGCTTAGAAACAGCAAAACACACATCCTCAATTTCCTGCTAATGTTCACTACCGCATAGGTAGCTTAGAAATAAACTATGCCTGTCAATCAACACCCAGCCTATGCTGTTCGTGCCTAAATCCAATCCCAAAACTTTATTGCTCATTTTGTCTCTGCGTGTATAATTAAAACCTTAGTGCAACTGACTAAGGTCTAACTGTTTTTTCATACCAATGGTGAAAGACCGTAGGCAACGCTTCCAAGCGACCCAAGCCCTCGCAAAGTTCAAACTTAAGGGGGCTTTTTTATGTCTGTCGTAAAAGCATTTTTTCAACAGGATGATACGGAATCCTGATAATCTGAAAATCCGTGCAATCGTGTTCAAAGACCTTACAATCAGCACCTCAACGAATCAAACTCAACCGGAGTCTTCAATGAAAATTAAAACGTATTTCTTCGCCCTGTCGTTATTATGTTCGCCGTTATTTTCTGTATCCGCTTTTGCCGCTGAAAAAACCGTGATTCGTCTCGGTGTGCTGGCGTTTGGTACGCTGGAATGGGAACTGGCCGCACTTAAAAATGAAAAAATGCTCGACGGTGCCGATTTTGAAATCCAAACCCAAACCCTGGCAAGCCCGCAAGCCGCAGAAGTCGCCCTGCAAGCGGGGGCGGTGGACATGATTGTTTCAGACTGGATTTGGACCAGCAGAATGCGTTCGAGCGGCACTGATTTCACTTTTTACCCTTACTCCAATACTTCCGGGGCATTGGTTGTGCCTGCCAACAGCAGCATCAAAACCCTGAAAGATTTAAGCGGCAAAAAGTTAGGTATCGCCGGTGGCGAACTGGATAAAAACTGGCTGCTATTGCAAGCTTTGGCCAATCAGCAACAGGTTGATTTGAAAACCACCACCACGGCTTTTGCTGCGCCGCCGTTATTGAACCAACAGTTAGGGCAGGGCAGGGTAGATGCGGTGCTGAACTACTGGCATTTCGCCGCCCGACTGGAAGCGCAAGGCTGCAAACAGCTTCTGGACGGCAAAGCGATTTTGACCGGCTTGGGAATAAAAGAAGAAGTGCCAAGTTTGGGCTATGTGTTTAAACAAAGCTGGGCAACCGCGCACAAAGCCGCAGTTGAGAATTTTTTGACTACCGCTGAACAGGCGAAAAACAAGCTGTGTACTTCCAATGAAGCCTGGGCAAAAATCCTGCCTTTGACCAAAGCCGATGATGCCGCCACCCAAACCAAACTGCGCGACCGTTATTGCGCTGGCCGGGTCACACAATGGGGTGCCGCAGAACAGCAAGCCGCCGGAAAGATTTATACCCTGTTACGCAAACTCAGCAACAACAAATTAACCGGCACGGCAGAAACCATCCAGGCCGGCACTTTCTGGCCCTTGAAATAAGGATTTAAAAACGCCTCATGTTGTTTTCAAAATGGTCGACGCAGCTGCTGGCGTTGCTGTCAATGGTGCTTTTCGTAGGGTTATGGCAAGGCTTGGCCGTTTATTTACACAACAATACCTTGCCGCCGCCGTTGCGGGTGGCCGAAGTTTTTTGGCAGGAAATTCTCACCGGACAATTACCGCATCATTTAGGCGTAACTCTGCGCCGATTGCTAATCAGCTTTTCAATTTCGATGCTGTTAGGCGCGGGGATTGGCATTGTATTGGGGCGGCATGAAAAACTGAATGCGTTTTTCGACAACTGGCTGGTGATTTTCCTCAACGTTCCGGCGCTGGTGACGATTATTCTCTGCTATGTCTGGTTTGGTCTGGAAGAGTCCGCCGCGATTTTGGCCGTGGTGATTAATAAACTGCCTAATGTGATTGTGACGTTTCGGGAAGGGGCGCGGGCTTTAAATCAGGAACTGCTGGAAATGGCCCGCTGCTATCGGTTCGGAAAACGCAAAACCTTTCTTCATGTGATTTGGCCGCAATTGCATCCGTTTGTGATGAGTGCCACCCGTTCCGGTCTGGCGCTGGTGTGGAAAATCATTCTGGTGGTGGAGTTGTTAGGCCGTAGTGATGGCATGGGTTATCAACTGCAACTGTTTTTCCAGTTGTTTGATGTCGCCAGTATTTTGGCTTATACCATTGCCTTTGTGGCGGTGATTCAGCTGATTGAATGGCTGCTGTTAAAGCCGCTGGACCGCAACGCCCAACGGTGGCGGCGATGACTGACATTCATATTGATATTAAGCAGAAAACCTATGCCGGCAAGGGTTCGGCAAAAGCCCATCTGGCGATTGAAAACTTTCAGTTGTCGCTGGAATCTAACCAGTTTGTCTGTCTGGTCGGCTCCTCCGGTTGTGGCAAAACCACTTTATTGAACAGCATTGCCGGACTGGATACCGATTTTGTCGGCGAAATTCTGCTTGGGCAACAACAGCTCAAACCTAAAATTGGCTATGTATTTCAAAATCCGCGATTATTGCCGTGGCGCACGGTGCGGGAGAATATTGAACTGGCCTTGGAAAATATTCCGCAAGCGACTGAAACCGTGGATTATTTATTGCAGATGATGCAACTGGATACGGTGCAAACCGTTTATCCTGAACGCCTGTCTTTAGGGATGAGCCGGCGGGTGGCGATTATCCGCGCCTTTGCAATTAATCCTGATGTGTTGTTGATGGATGAGCCGTTTGTGTCTTTAGACCCTCCCACCGCGCGGCAGGTGCGGAATTTGTTGCTCCAGTTATGGCAACAGCGTCCGCATACCGTGTTATTTGTTACTCACGATTTGCGTGAGGCAATTGCGTTGGCCGATAAACTGGTATTTTTGTCACCGCCACCGATGCAAATCCTTAGTCAGATTCCGGTGCCGATAGCACGCGATAGGCGTGACGATGAAAGTGTGATTGAAGCATTCAGACAGCAATTGATAACGGATTATCCGGCGATTAATGGTTTGTTGTAAGTGATTACACAAAAATTTTTCGGTATAAAGGTCGCTCAGAGACCTGTATTTCTTAAGCTTGCTGAAATTTTATACCTGAAAACTTACACTTCATTACTTAGTCTCAGCACATGAATCCTTAAATAAAACTGGAGATAAAGATGTTGTTAAGAAAAACAAGAGAGCATTTCTTTTCCTGTGCGGCAATTGTGCTTATTTTGCCCGCTGTTCTTTTAGTTCCTACAGTCTCGGCTAAAGATAATACGGCATTGCAAGAAAGTGTTTCGGCATGGCCTAACAATCTTCCTGTTTATGATCATATTGTTATCGTTATTGAAGAAAATAAAAATTATGACCAGATTATAGGATCAGATAACGCGCCGTATATTAATGACACTCTTAAGGCTGAGGGGGCAAATTTCACCCGAATGTTTGCAGAAGAGCATCACAGTCAGGGCAATTATTTTTGGTTGTTTTCAGGCGACAATTACAATATAGGATTTGACGATGTCATACCAAATTCAAAAAATAATTCTGCCTATCCATTTTCGCGTAACAATTTGGGCCAACAACTTATAACCCACAAATTTTCATTTAAGGGATATTCAGAAGACCTACCTGAAATTGGCTCTGAAAAAGAGCTCTCTGGTAAATATGCCCGGAAACATGTACCTTGGGTCAGTTTTAGTAATGTACCGAATGGCCAAACTGTTTCGACTTCTTCAAATCTGAGATTTAAAGACTTTCCAGCTGATTATAGCCAGCTTCCGACCGTGTCAATTATTGTTCCTAATCTTGATAATGATATGCACGATGGCAGCATTTCTGACAGCATAACGCATGGAGATACCTGGCTAGAACAAAATCTTGACGATTATTATCAATGGGCTAAAACCCACAATAGTTTATTGATTGTAACGTTTGATGAAGATAGTAATGGCCCAGGGGGATTGACTGCGCCTGGTAGTGGAAAGTTAGCTGAACAAAATAAAATCTTCACCGTGTTTGCTGGAGCACATATTCAACCGGGAGATTATTCTGAAGGAAAGGGTATTACGCATGTCAATATTTTGCGTACTCTTGAAGCAATGTATGGATTAGAGAAGTCAGGTATGCAACAAAAAAATGCTCTGGCAGCGGATATTACCGATTCTTCTGTAATTACTGATGTGTTTATTCCTGTTCGGCGGCAATAATTTTAACTCTGAACATTGCCTGCTTGAGGTAGCTATCAAATCTGCTGTTGATTGCGCTAATGGAGTTTTTAAACCACACACTAAACTAATAAAATAACCCGCTTCATGCTACAGTAAGCTTTGATTAAAAATTTTCAAACTTAGAGGATAAACTATGAAATTCAATCCCTGTGTAGATTTATGCACTTATGAAGGCACTCACTGTAGCGGCTGCGGTCGTTCCCATGACGAAATTGCGGAGACCAAAAAACTGGTAATGTCGATAGTGGACTTTATTCAAACTCAGGATTATGAAAACAGTGAAGAGTTCGTCAACGCCATTAGTAAAAGCGTTCTGAAAAAAGTACAAAAACCGGCCTAAAGCCACATGGAAAAAAACAGCTGATGGATCAGAGTTCACCTTAACAAAAACAATTAATGAGGTACTGACATGAGCAACAAAAATTTATACGAACGTCTCGGCGGCCAAGCCGCTATCAGCCGGATTGTTGACGGCCTTTATGCCAGAATGCTGGACGATTACCGGCTTAACCGGTTTTTTAATAATCATGATTTTCCCGAACAGGCCGACAGCCTGAAAGCCCTGGTCAATGCACTTCTCGCGGGCACAACCCAGACGGAGGAAGAATTTACCGCCTTGCTGGATAATTTTTTTATGACCGCCTTTGCCAGAGACAAACGCAAAAGCATGGTGAGTGGCGCGGATTGGGGCTTTTTTGGATATATCATCGAACAGGACCACCCCAGTACCAACTATTTATGTGATAGCCACAGCCAGCTGTTGAAGTTCATGCCGGATGATTCCATTTATGATGCGGTTATGGAGAATTTAACCGCGACCTTGCAAGATATGAATCTTGATGGTGGCTTGATGCGCGATGCGTTGGCGTTTGCGGAGCAGGGCAGAAATCCGCTATTGGGAAAATAATTGTTCCATCTGCTTGTTTCCTCTGAATCAGGATTTAATTTTTCTGCCAGCCTTTCATCTTGAAAATCCTGATTCAGATTATTTGCTTTTGATTATGTTGCGCTGATTTTTCAGATAGCGCTTGAAGCAGCCTAAAAACCGATGAGCGATTTTGCTATCCATATCACCACGCCGGCATAAACCAGACGCGGCAACCATTCTGCCAGCATCTCATCCTGCAAATTCAAATCATCAGCTTCAAGTTGAGCGATATGCTGTAGTCCGCCTGCCAGACTGCCGCTCTGTTCGCTGCTGCTGATAACTTGCAGGATAGTCGTGCCGCGAATGCAGTCCACCGTTGATAAAACTTCCGCCACTGAATCACCGCTATTTACGCAGTCTAAAGCCGAATCAAACTGTGCCCGCAAGCTATTGTTTGGAATGCTGGCAACCACTTTCGGCAATGCTTGCGCAAAAGCCAAACCCGCTGCTAACAGCAAAGACAGGTTAAGATAAAAATCATTCAATTGTCGGCGGATAAGCCATTGGGAAACCAGCGGCAGCCGCAATTGCAGCCGGTCAAACACGGCTTTTAAACCGACTTTGCGGAAAAGGGCGGGTAAACTGAGAGCAAAAGAAAGCAGAAACAGAATGGCAAATAATCTGCCCAAACTTAATTGCAAATACTCAGAACCGGTAATGCTACCGCCAACCAGTGCCGGCAGCGGTTGCAGGAACAGCGAAATGGTTAGCAATATGGCCGGATAATAACAACGGTTTTTGATTTTGCGCAATCGCATTGCCCGAGCGGCGTAATTATCTGCCAGGCGTTTATACACGGTTGCCAAAGTGCCGCCAGTTTCTGCGGCATGGAGTAAGGCGCGTTGCAATTCATTAAAAAGTCCGGCTTTGAATCCGGCTTCCGCAATTGCTGTGCCACGTTGCAGCTGCCGCTGGATAAAATAAAGCCGGGGTTTTAAAGCTTTATCCTCATCTGCAATTAAGGCAAATGCCTTATCAGCCGGAAGCCCGGCTTTTTCCAGCTGTGCCAGTTGTAAAAATAAATTGGCGAGTTTTTCAGCACTTAGCGGGAGGTAATGAAAAGAATCTGCCATAAAAGTGTCCGGTTGAATTCAGGGAATTAAATCAAGCTTAAGGCAACACGGAAAAAGCATCCAACTCGGTGACAGCGGCTGTGCTGCGGCGGATTAATTCCAGATTGCTGTCCAGGTTCATCATGCCGCCGACAGCCAGTGTAATCAGCATCGCTTCAAAAGCATAACAGCAATGTGCCCGATAACGAAGCATCAGATTTTCGCTGCTGATTCCAGGCACACCATGTTCGCCAAGGGTGTTTGCATAAAGTTTCAGCAGGTTTTGTTCATGCTGGCGGCGGGTTTCAGGCATTAAGGCCGTAGCGAGAAAGTAGGCTACATCACTTACGCCTTCACCCAGTCGCACCAGTTGCCAATCCAGAAAACCGACTTTGTTTTCCTGCCAGAACAAATTTCCGGCATGACAGTCATGGTGAGTCAAGGTTTTTGGGGCATCATTCAGAAACGCCATGATTTTGCGGCGTTGTTTGGCATAACGCAAAGCCGGGGCGTGTAATTCAGCGGGAATCAGTTTTTCTGCCAAATGCAAACCGCGCTTCATTAATGGCACTGCCAGGGCAGTTCCCAACGCATCTTCCAGACGACGCACCGGACCTGCCAGCCAGGGATAACTGGAGTCAAGTTGCGGATGTTGCCAAAAGCGGGCATGAAATCTTGCCAGTTCCGTAATCACTTGACTTGCCTGAAGAAAAGATAAGGCATCATCCGGGCGACCTGCGGTGCTGGATAACTCGCTGACATTTGCCAGTACCAGGGTCGAGCCTTGCCCGAAGCGGCTGTGTGCAGCCAGACAAGCTGGAAGATTTAACGGAATGTGTCTGGCGATTTCGTTATAAAAACGTACTTCAGTATGCAGCAAGCGGGGCAGGGCGGTGATTAGTCTGGCCCGCCATGCCAAAGAAGGGAGTTTTACAAACCACTGTCGCGCCAGGTTTTCTTCGCCATTGTGCTCAACAGCTATCCGCACTCGCGTGGTTGTACCGACCTCAACGCCAAGTATTTGGACACTGCTAACCTGTACATCAGCTTGTTGTTGACTAACAATGTGCTGCGCCCAGGCCGGGGTCAAATGACTGGGACTGCGTGCGAGAATATGTGTTTTGGCCATGACTAAAACAAGAGTGCTACCGTTGGTTTAAGGCCTGTGCGTTATAAAAAATAACGCACGGCAAGAAAGGATTAAAGTTTGTGATAGCCTGTTTCTTCGTGCAACACAATGTCCAGACCTTCAACCTCTTCATCGCTGGTAACGCGCAGCCCGACAAATTTTTCAACCGCTTTTAAAATAGCGTAAGTAAATAACGCGCTCCAGGCCGCAGTAACAATAATCGCCAACGCCTGGACGCCAACTTGCTCAATGATGGAAACGCCTTCATTCAAACCTAAACCACCCAGGCTTTTGGCCGAAAATACTCCGGTTAATAATGAGCCGATAATTCCACCTACGCCATGCACGGGGAAAACGTCCAGCGAGTCGTCAATCACCAGTACCCGTTTGACATATTGGGTGGCATAAAAACAAACCGCACCTGCAACAATGCCGATTACCAGACCACCGATTGGCCCTACAAAGCCGGAGGCAGGGGTAATAGTTCCGAGGCCTGCTACCATTCCTGTAACGATACCTAAAACGCTGGGACGGGCAAAGCGTTTCCATTCAATAATCATCCAGGTTAATGAGCCCGCCGCAGCGGCAATATGGGTGACTAAAATCGCCATGCCCGCGCCGCCATCTGCTTTTAATGCGCTGCCGCCATTAAAACCGAACCAGCCCACCCATAACATCCCGGCACCGGTCACAACCATCGTCATATTGTGTGGCGGCATTGCCGTGGTTGGAAAGCCTTTCCTATGTCCCAATACCAATGCCGAAACCAAAGCCGCGATTCCGGCATTAACGTGAATGACAATTCCGCCGGCAAAATCCCGCACCCCCAAATCAGCCAGCCAGCCGCCGCCCCAAATCCAGTGGCAGATTGGCATGTAAACGATGATTAACCATAAACCGCTGAACCAGAGCATGGCAGAAAACTTCATTCTTTCCGCAAACGCCCCGACAATTAACGCGGGGGTGATAATGGCAAACGTCATCTGAAACATGAAATAAACTGTTTCAGGAATATCATAGCCTGTCGCTAAATTGGCGGTTCCCAAATCAAGCATAAACATTTTCGACACACCGCCAATGATTTTTTGCGCATCGCCGCCATTGTCAAAAATCAGGCTGTAAACGCCCATCAGCCATAGCAGCGATACCACGCAAGTAATGGCGAAACATTGCATTAACACAGACAGAACGTTTTTACTTCTTACCAGACCGCCATAGAATAAAGACAGGCCGGGCAAGGTCATAAACAGGACTAATGCCGTTGAAGTCAGGACCCAGGCGGTATTGCCGGTGTTCAAGTCTGCCGACCATGCCAGTTGCGGCGCCAAAAAAAGCCAGCCACCCAGCCACTTTTTATTCAGGTTCAACATAATATTTTCCTAAAACCTAAATTTAGATGGCGTCTTCGCCAGTTTCGCCGGTTCTGATACGGATGACCTGTTCCAGATTGGAAATAAAAATTTTGCCGTCACCGATTTTGCCGGTGTTTGCCGCTTTGACAATGGTTTCAACTGCCAAATCCACCACATTGTCGGCAACCGCGATTTCCAGCTTTACTTTCGGTAAAAAATCCACCACATATTCTGCTCCGCGATAGAGTTCAGTGTGGCCTTTTTGCCGGCCAAAGCCTTTCACTTCGGTGGCAGTAACACCGGCCACACCGATTTCTGATAAGGCTTCTCTGACATCGTCCATTTTAAAAGGTTTAATAATAGCTGTGATTAATTTCATGATTTTTCTCGGTGATTAAAAATAAGCCGGATGGCTGAATGATTTGCAATGATAGAGAAATAACGCTCAACTTACAATTTTACTCCATTGGTTCACGAAGTTATTTTCAGTCATGTCTTTAACGAAATTTATGCCCAATATTGGCAAGCTCTGCGCACCAAACTTGAGCAAAGCAAACAATTGGAGAAAATATTTTCTGGTAAGCCTTGTTATCTGCTTGTTTCTCCAGCCTAAGTCTGTCGTTGCTTTCACGGTCGATAAGCAACAGAACAAAAATTTTTCGGTATTTAGTTGCCAGGCCGAAGTGAAAACTCGTGAGTTTGAGTTTTAAAATACAGCGAAAATTGTGTCTTGTTTATCGCTTGGCGCTGTGTTCTTGAGCCAAAATGGTGCAAAAACAGCATAGATTGCAACTTTAACTTTGAACCAGTTTTTACAGCAATAGCAATGCCAGAAGCAGGTTTATGCGATAAAATTTACAGCAACAGCCTGACTTGCCAGTTTTTAAAACAGGCAGTTCCCAAAAAACTCAAACTGGAAAAAAAGATGTCCAACTTAACCTTGACCTGTCCTTTACCTCTCCAGTACCAGCAAATTGTGATGGCGCATGGCGGCGGCGGTCGTTTGATGCAACAGTTACTGGCTGAGGTGGTGCAACCGACATTCAGTAATGACTATTTAAACCAGCAGCATGACAGCGCAGTTTTTTCAGTTGGCGAACAGAAACTGGCCTTTACCACCGATTCTTACGTTATCAAGCCGTTGTTTTTCCCAGGTGGTGACATTGGCAAACTGGCGGTTTGCGGCACCTTGAATGATTTGGCCATGAGCGGCGCAAAGCCTTTGTTTTTAAGCTGCTCACTGATTATTGAAGAAGGTTTTAGCATTGAAACCTTGCAAAGCATTTTGCAGTCGATGCAAAAAACAGCGGCTGAGGCGGGAGTTTTCATTATCACCGGCGATACCAAAGTAGTCGATCATGGTAAGGGCGACGGCCTTTACATTAACACCGCCGGAATTGGTTTGCTGGAAACGGATTTGCTGATCAATCCGGCCAGTATTCAAAACGGTGATGCAGTTTTGGTGACTGGCGATCTGGGGCGGCACGGTATTGCGGTGATGTTGCAGCGCGAAGGTCTGGATTTTGAAAGCGGCATTGAAAGTGATTGCGCGGTTTTATCGCCGCTAGTGCAGGATTTATTGCAGGCCGGAATTGAAATTCATTGCCTGCGGGATTTAACTCGCGGCGGTTTGGCTTCGGTGCTGATTGAACTGGCCAGCACTGCCAGAGTGCAGATTGAAATTGCCGAAAACCGCTTGCCGATTTGTGATGAAGTGCGTGGCGCCTGCGAGATTTTGGGCTTCGATCCCTTGTATATCGCCAATGAAGGTTGTTGTGCGGTATTTATTCCAGCAGAGCAAGTGGCAACTGCACTGGCCGTTTTGCATAAACACCATGCCGGGCAACAGGCGGTGCAGATTGGAGTGGTGAAAGAGTCTCACGCCACAGGATTATTGACTTTGGAAACAGCGCTGGGGATTCGGCGGGTACTGGATTTACTCAGCGGTGAACAGTTGCCGCGTATTTGTTAGTCTCGAACAAGTGCCAAAATTTTTCAGTATTTTGAAAAAACAGCGTTGAATATTAAAAGTCAGCAACTAAAGCCAAGTGACTTAATTGGCAGCATCTGGAGAAATTTAGATTTTTTTGCGGGGAGATTTTTGTCGCTTTTTAAAGATTCAGCTTTAGTTAATACTAAAATACCCTGAAAATTTAATGCGGAAACCGCTCATCTTTATAAAAAGACGAGCGGGAATCCGGCTTGCTTAAGATAATGCGCTTTGATTTGCTTTTGCAATCTCGGCGATTTTACCGAATGCCTCAATGTCGCGAACTGCGATGTCCGCTAACACTTTACGGTCAATTGCCACATTGGCTTTGCTCAGGCCATTGATTAAACGACTGTAAGAAATTCCATACATTCTGGCAGCCGCATTGATACGGACAATCCACAGAGCGCGGAATTGGCGTTTTTTCTGTTTACGGTCACGGTAAGCATATTGACCTGCTTTAATTACCGCTTGTTTGGCAACGCGATAAACCCGGCTGCGTGCGCCGTAGTAGCCTTTCGCTTGCTTTAAAATCTTTTTGTGTCTTGCTCTAGCAGTTACGCCACGTTTTACTCTTGCCATGATTCTTCTCTGTTAATTAACTATAAGGTAACAAACGTTGTGCCGAACGTACATCGGACTCGTGAATCATGTTTGCTTTACGCAACTGTCTTTTTCTTTTGGTGGTTTTTTTCGTCAAAATGTGACGGCGGTGCGATTGCGCAGCTTTAAAACCGCCAGCGGTTTTTTTAAACCGTTTCGCAGCCCCACTATGGCTTTTCATTTTTGGCATTTTTTGCTCCAAATAGATTAAAAATAAAACATCCGTGAAATAAAAAAGCTCGGCAAGGCAAAATGCACGCCCTGACAAGCTTGCGTTGCGCCATAACTGGCACTTATATGACTTATTCCCCAAATCATAAACGCAGGTTTTAATGTTTGAAAATTAAAACTACTGCTTTTTCTTTTTAGAACCCATCACCATCACCATTTGCCGACCTTCCATTTTAGGAAACTGCTCAACAATGGCGAGTTCTTCCAAATCTTTTTCGATGCGCTTTAACAAATCCATACCGATTTCGCGGTGAGCCATTTCCCGTCCGCGAAAACGTACGGTAATTTTGGTTTTATCGCCGTCATTAAGAAATTTGCTTAAACTTCTTAACTTCACCTGATAATCACCTTCATCGGTTCCAGGGCGGAATTTAATTTCCTTGACCTGAATTTGTTTTTGCTTCTTTTTGGCAATGGCCAATTTCTTGTTTTGCTCAAACTGAAATTTGCCAAAATCCATAATTTTACAAACAGGAGGATCTGCATTTGGGGATATTTCCACCAAATCCATGTTTGCGTCATAAGCCATCTGTTTTGCTTCATTTAATGAAACAATACCAATTTTTTCTCCATCCGCACCTACAACCCTGACCCGCCGCGCGGTAATCATGTCGTTTAAATGCGTTGTTTCTTTTTTAGTAGCGATACTAAAATCCTCCGAAATAATTATTAACTTCTGCTTTCAATCTGTTGTTTAAACCGTGCTATCAGTTCTGACATTGAGAAGCTGCCTAAATCATCACCCTTTTGCGTCCGCAGCGTAATCGTTTGATTTTCTAGTTCTTTATCCCCAATAATAATCAAATAGGGGATACGCTGCATGGAATGCTCGCGAATTTTAAAGCCTATCTTCTCATTTCTCAAGTCTATTTTTACTCTAATGCCTTGTTTTTCCAGTTCTGAGCTGATTTTGTGAGCATATTCATCATGGCGGGTCGCAATATTTAGCACCACAGCCTGCACGGGAGACAGCCATAGCGGAAAGTTTCCGGCGTGTTGTTCAATCAGAATGCCTATAAACCGTTCTAAAGAACCCAAAATCGCACGGTGTAACATCACAGGGGTTTGTCTGGAGCTGTCTTCGTTAATATAACTGGCTTCCAGACGCGCGGGCATGGAAAAGTCCACCTGAATGGTGCCGCATTGCCAAACCCTGCCGATACAGTCTTTTAACGAAAATTCAATTTTCGGGCCGTAAAATGCACCTTCACCGGGTTGTAAATCCCAGGCCAAACCTTTGTTATTTAACGCTAACTCCAAGGCACTTTCGGCTTTATCCCAAACGCTGTCATCACCGACCCGATTTTCAGGGCGGGTCGATAATTTAATAATCACCTCTTCAAAGCCAAAGTCTTTATAGACTTCAAACAACAAATCAATAAAGTTGGAAACTTCGGATTGAATTTGATCTTCGGTGCAAAAAATATGCGCGTCATCCTGGACAAAATTTCGCACCCGCATTAAGCCATGCAGTGTGCCAGAGGGTTCGTTACGATGGCAGGAGCCAAATTCTGCAATCCGCACCGGCAAATCTTTATAGCTTTTTAAGCCTTGGTTATAAATCTGCACATGACACGGGCAGTTCATCGGCTTAACGGCGTAATCACGATGTTCGGAATGGGTGGTGAAAATCATGCTGCCGAATTTGTCCCAATGCCCGGATTTTTCCCACAAGGTTCTGTCGACCACTTGCGGGGTTCTGACTTCGCCATAACCGTGAGAGCGTAATTTGTTGCGGATGTATTGTTCAACTTCCTTATAAATCGTCCAGCCTTTTTCATGCCAGAACACCATGCCCGGTGCTTCTTCCTGAGTGTGAAACAAGCCTAAGGTTTTGCCGATTTTGCGGTGGTCGCGTTTTTCCGCTTCTTCCAAGCGGTGTAAATAATCGGCTAAATCTTTTTTGTCCGCCCAGGCTGTGCCGTAAATGCGGTGCAGCATTTCATTTTTGGAATCGCCGCGCCAATAAGCGCCGGCGGTTTTCATCAATTTGAAAATTTTTAATTTGCCGGTGCTGGGAACGTGTGGGCCGCGACACAAATCGGTAAAATCACCTTGATTGTAAAGGGATAAATTCTGGTCGTCTGGAATAGAGGCAATAATTTCGGCTTTGTAAGCTTCGCCTAAATCCTGAAAGAATTTTACCGCTTCATCTCGGCCCATGATGGAGCGTTGCACCGGAATATCTTTGGCGACCAACTCTTCCATTTTCTTTTCAATGGCAGTTAAATCGTCAGGGGTAAACGGGCGTTCGTAAGAAAAGTCGTAGTAAAAGCCGTTTTCAATCACCGGGCCGATAGTTACTTGGGCGGTAGGGAATAATTGTTTAACGGCTTGGGCGAGTAAATGCGCGGTGGAATGGCGGATAACATCCACGCCTTCAGCATCTTTTGCGGTGATAATTTGCAGCGTAGCATCTTCAGTAATCAGGGTGCTGGCATCAACCAGTTGCTGATTGACTTTTCCGGCCAAGGTGGCTTTTGCTAAGCCGGAGCCGATAGATTGGGCGACTTCCATTACAGTCACGGCTTGTTCGTATTGACGCTTTGAACCATCAGGCAGAGTAATTTCAGGCATTTTTCAGGAAATTTTTTCAGATGCTAGAATGAAAAAAGCACCGCCGAAGCAGTGCTTTTGTGTTTGGTAGGCACGAGTGGGCTCGAACCACCGACCCCCACCATGTCAAGGTGGTGCTCTGACCAACTGAGCTACGCGCCTGTAATCGTTAAAATTGACGATTAACAAAACGTCATTCTAACAGGCTTGTAGGGCTTTTGCAACTGTTCAGTCTTTTAAGTAACCGTGATTGATGAAGATTGCGAGTCAGAACACGTTGATAAATTTTCTAAAATCAAACTTCAATGTTTTTTCTTTTTCACCGACAGATTAAGCAGTTTTTCAGTGGGCATGTTTAGCAACTCTTCCATAGTCATATCGTCTTTTTCCTTAACTACAGTGCAGCCATTCAGCAACATTAACAACGGAAAAAGAAAAACAGTTTGTTTCATAGTTTTTCTCCATGTTGCTACAACCTGTTTAAGAATTACATGGCGCCAGCTGTCGTAGAAGGCAATATATAGCCAGCGCAGCATAAAATGATTGCCGCTCATGGTGAGCCTGTCGAACCATCACAGCACTTCAACAAGCCCAGTGCGAACGGGGGGGTATAATCAATTTACAGTGTGTTAGTTATAACTTACAAAACTTCAGTGACTCTTAACGCATTGATTTGCAAATTTATAAGTAGTTAAGAAAAAGTTAAGTGGTTCAACATAAATTTTTCCGTGTCTTTTGGAGTCTCAACTCAAGAGTTGGGACTCCAGCCTAGCAACTAAATACCGAAGAACTTTTGTTCTGTTACTTATGCAGTATTTATCTTTTTTGTAGGTGCGAATTCATTCGCACTGTTCGGAATAAATCCGAACCTGCATATACCTTAAAACGTTTGTTTCGTTACTTAATGAGATAAGTTGTTTTTATTTTTGTCAGTAGTCAAAAAAAAGGTTGTAATTTTTCTTTAGCATCATTAATGCTGCTCGCTATCAAAACCGGAGCTGTGTAAAACAATTTTTCCATAAACAGATTTTGTAAGCTAAACGGTGATGACACTACTATCGCATAAGCCTTCAGCGGTGTTTCTGCAAAAAGCCGTTCGGTTTCTATCGGATCGATTGAGTAATCATTGAGGTGATTATCAATATAGCAATAACTTTGATTAGCAAATTTCTGGTTGACATGTTTGATAGCCCAATTGACAGTCTCTTTTCCTACATTAACCTCTGAATTAATGGTAGCAATAACAAAATCCCCCTCGAATGCGAGTGTCCCAAATTTTGATTCAACGATATACATGCTTACCTTCTTTTCATGGCCTTGTTTTTAAGATAAAAAATCCCCTGCACTAAATTCCGCGTATAAGCTTGAAAAGATTGCATATTTGCCACGCAGCAATAAACTTGTCATTTACAGCAGTAAAATTTTGGGCGCAGCAAAAAATTATAACGAACACACTCTAAATTGATTATAAACCCCGGTCCGCACTGAGCTTGTCGAAGTGCTGTGATGGTTCGACAGGTTCACCATGAACGCTAATCATTTTATGCTGCGTTGGCTATAACAAATCACACCGCCCATTCGAGAGCGATGAACGAGAGATAATTTTCGCAACTGGCGGCTATTCTCATTCCTTGAGGCAAATAAAGCAATTAGTAAAAATGGGGAGTATTAGGGCCAGGCTAGGTATTTATATACCCAATTAGTCGATATTTTTGTGATTTAACAAAGCTATTAAATGATTGTGAAGATTATGGGACGAGTTACCATCCAGGTTTAATTTTTTACGAATGTGTTTGCGGTGAGTAGATACGGTATCAGGCGAAATATTTAACATTGAGGCGATTATCTTGGTTGCTAAACCCTGTTTAATCAGCAAGGCTACCTGGATTTCAGTTGCGGTTAATTGCGGATAATCATTGGCCAGGGTTGAGGCATCACCGCCATAGAATTTGCTTAACTGCTGGAGCTGCGATTCAAGGATCTCAATCAAATTAAGCAGGTTTTTGTCACTGCATAATGCTTTAGCTTTTTTGAATAACGGTAAAATCACCATGTTCATTTCCAGTGACAGCTTGTTTTTTTCATTGTTGGGGTCAGTTGCGCGGCGGTTAAGCACCACATCAAGGGCTGTACTGATTTTATCGGACTCGCTTTTTATTTGTTCTAGCTGTTCCTGAGAGCTGGAAACCTCATTTGCCAACTGTTCTCGCTCTTTCAATAAGAGTGTTTCCGCCTGTTTTTGTGCGCTAATGTCATAAAGCACCACCAGATGCTCATCAAGAAAAGTATTTGAAAGCGCCGAAGCAGTGGCCAGCACGGTTTTTTCTGCGCCATTTTTACAGCGTATAACCAGTTCAACAGGCGTAAAATTTTTTTGATTTCTTGATTCAGCTTCAATAAGTGACGTTTGCCAGGTTGTTTGTGCCCAGCACCGATAGCCGGGGTCTGGATAGGCTTTATCCCACCAATCTTCTAGGGTAGGAATATCAGCCAGGTTATAACCAAAAATCTGGATAAAGGCTGGGTTTAAAAAAGTGATGTTTTGCTGGTTGTCATTTAATGCCATTGGCACGGGAGAGATTTCAATAATTGAGCGAAAGCGGTTTTCGCTTGTTTTTATGGCTTCTTGTTGCTGTTTGAGTTCTGTAATATCAATATAAGTCACAACAACCCCGTAGCCTTTGAGACGTAAAGGCGTTGCAGATACAAGTAACCAGACAATGTCACCCTCAGGTTTTACAACGCCAAGTTCAACGCAATTGATCGTTCTGTTGGTTGTCAACGCTCTGACACTGGCATACTCTTCAGGTGGCATAAGCGTAAAATCAGGACGGATGATTAGCCATTCTTTACCAGCATAGTTGCGTTGTAGTATCTGTTCTCTTGACAGGCCTAAAATGCTTTCAGCGCGTTTATTGCAGTCAATAAGATTGCCTTTTTCATCGGTCATGGAAATACCGACATCGAGAATATCAAAGATAGTGGCTAATTTATGTTCACTTTCTTGCAGTTGCTGTTCAACACGTTTACGTTCTGTAATATTTTCATAAATGCCCAGCACACCAATGGTTTCACCCGACTGATTTTTAAGCGGAGCTTTTGATATTCGCACCCAGAATGCTTTCATGTCCTGCAACTCTACAAACTCATCGTAGGAGAGTTTGGCAACACCCGATTCTATAATGGCTTTATCATCAGCCTGAAAAGTTTTGGCATATTCTGCGTCGAGCAATTGAAAATCATCTTTGCCAATCAGATTATCAGGACATGACATATTTGCATCTTGGGCAAAAGCCATATTGCAACCTAAATAGCGAGAATGACTGTCTTTCCAAAAAATTCGCATCGGCACGGTATCAATAATTGTCCGAAGCAGATTGCGAGACTCCTCTATGGATTCTTCTAACGCTTTGCGTTGGCTAATATCGCGCAAAAAAGCGTAGAATATGCCTTTGCCATTCACATTGCGATAAAGCGTATTCGCTTCTACCGGCCAGAGCGTTCCGTCCTTGCGGCGGTGCAGGGTTTCAAAATAGGCTTTGCCGTTTGCAATAGTTTTTTCTATTCTGGAACTGACCTCAGGGAAATCTTCAGGGTTTTTCAGATCGTAAAGCCTCATGCTCCGCAACTCTTCCAGCGAATAGCCAGACAGTTGACAGTAACGTTCATTCGCGTCAATCAATCTGCTGCCATCTGCGGAAATAATCAAAAAACCATCGAAGGCTGTTGCCAGAATGTTCTGGTAAGCATCGTTATCATAGCGAATCAACTCAGCCTGCTTGAGAGCGGTTATGTCGGTTAAAGTGATGCGTAGTATTAGACTCCCTTCATCCAGCATAAGCAGGCAATCCACTTTCACATAACGCTGGATGCCACAAATAGGTTTTAGGGCCAAGTCAATTGATTGCGGAATTCCTTGCTCTATTTGTTGCGCAAAAAACAGATGCCAGCGCTCTAGGTCTTTTGGGCTGACAAAGCTTTCAAAACGTTGTTGCAGCAACTTTTCCCGATCCAGGCCCAGCAAAGCGGAGCCGGTGAGATTAATCTCCTTGATGAAGCCTTTTTCACTGAGGGTTAGATAAGCAACAGGCGCAAAATCATATAAATCACGATAGCGCTTGTTTGACTCTTCAAGGGCAAGCTGTACTTCGCGTAAGTTCTCATTGCGAATTTCCAGTTCAGCTTGATAGCACTTTAGTTCTTGCAGCAGTTTTGCGTTTGTATCAGTATCAAAACGTTGTTGTTCAGTTTCAGACATTAAACGTTCCTTGTATATTTGAATTGCACACCGTATTTAGAATTAGTGCGGGTCGGTGGATGTTATTCTTTAGTAGGAATAATTAGTGAGTTTAAGTGCTGCAAAAATAACGAACCACACAATTTGTTCGAAGAAAAGGAGCGAGAAATAATCTAACGGTCATTCTGATTTATCTATGCAAAGAAATCAATTCTCAAAAATGGGCAGAATTAAGGGGGGGAATGGGTATTTAAATACCCAGTCAAAAGCAATTTTAAGGATGAAGTTTGAATAATTCGGTTTCAACTTAATAAATGTAAACGTTAGACCTTCAAACTTAGGAATAGGATAAATAACAGAACAAAAGTTCTTCGGTATTTAGTTGC
>CAIQWF010000220.1 GCA_903875455.1 uncultured Pseudomonadota bacterium | reverse complement strand
GGTGACAGGAGGAATCTGCTCTCTCGTGGCTACATCACTTGATCCTTGGATGTGAACGACCTCAACATTTTTCTGGAAGGTCAGCGCACCGCTTAGATCATCATCTCCAGCCACGTACACACGGCCAATTATCCAGAGTGTTCTGGTTGGTGCAGTCACTGCGAACACATCCTCTGGCAAGTCACCCGTCCAGCCAGTTGGCACGAAAGCCACAGCAGAGGGCCCTTCGCCAACAGTGCGCGAGCCAACCACACAAATTGTGTCGGACCAAGCATCGAGCACTTGATACATGTAATAACGCCCGAGTGACTCTGGGGTTTTAAGTATGACCGGCCCATTGCTCAGATCTAGCCAAACACTTGAGAACAACGTGTCCGCATTTGGTCGAGCAACGGTGCGCTCTCTATGAGTAGATCGCTTTCTTTGGTGAAAGAGTTTTCCCATTTCAGAACCGACCGCCATGTGGGTCAAACGAGTTTTTTCCATAATCACTAGGGGATAGAAGTACGCGTACGCCTCTTCGGCGAGAGATCCAGTCGAGGAGTGGCTTAGTGGCATGGAATCCTAAATTTGTGGGTTATTTCAATCTACAACAGTGCAAAATCTATCTATTTGCGACAGTTGGGTAGCTACAGAGATAAGTAGGGAATTAAATGAAAATAGCAGATTTGTGGATTTTTTAGGTGGAGTAGAATTTATATGCAGTAGAATATACGGTAACTTTCCCTGAGTTATCTAACCTGTTTTTTAATAAACGCCGCTCAAGTAAAGAGCATGAATCCGAAAATTTAACGTTAACATTAATCATCATGACGAATCCCCCCGACATTTTACAAAAAATTCTCGCCACCAAAGTTGAAGAAGTTGCGCGTCGCAGTCTGCGAACCCCGATTAGCATGTTGCAGGACATTGCCAGCGGCGTAGAAGCGCCACGCGGATTTTATCGGGCTTTGCAATCTCGCACCTTAACAAAAAAGCCGGCGATTATCGCTGAAATTAAAAAAGCCTCGCCCAGCAAGGGCGTGATTCGGGAAAACTTTCAGCCGGTTTATATTGCTCAGGATTACGCCATGAACGGCGCGACCTGTTTGTCGGTATTGACCGACAAGGAATACTTTCAGGGCTCTGAGGCCTATCTGCAAATGGTTCGGGAACGCTGTCCACTGCCGGTGTTGCGCAAGGATTTTATGATAGATGAATATCAGGTTTATGAAGCGCGGGCCTTGGGAGCCGATTGTATTCTGCTGATTGTTGCAGCGTTAGAAGACAAGCAAATGCAGGATTTGGCGGCATTGGCAAAAACCTTGGGGATGGATGTGCTGGTAGAAGTGCATGATGCGGCAGAACTGGAGCGGGCTTTACAATTGGAAACCAAGCTCATCGGTATAAACAATCGCAACCTGCGCACTTTTGAAACCTCATTGCAAACCACATTAGAACTGAAACAGAACGTGCCAACTGATCGTTTGATTATCACCGAAAGCGGGATTCACACCCCGGAAGATGTAAAGTTAATGCTGGATCACGAGATTTATACCTTTTTGGTTGGCGAGGCATTTATGCGGGCGGAACATCCCGGCAAAAAAATGCGCGAGTTGTTTTCTTTATAGGCTTCTCCCCCTCCAGACTTCCAAAAAACTGGAGGGGTTGCCAGCCTTATTGATGTTCTTCCATGGTCAAAAACGAGATTTTTAAAATCCCGACATTTTCAGCCTGCTGCATAATTTTCATCACATCACCGTGTGGCGCTTTATCATCAGCACTAAAAGCCAAAATCAAGTCTTTATCCTGCTCCAATAAAGTTTTAAAAGCCTGAGTGATTTTATCTTTCTCGGCCGCTTGAAAAATCTGTTTTTCGCCTTTTTTGGTAATGGTCAATTGCCCGCTTAAGGTCAGTTCAATATTAACCAGATGATCTTCTGGCGTATCGACAATGGTTAAATCTTTTTGCGTTTCCGGCAAATGCACGCTAATCGACTGCGTAATCAACGGCGCGGTGACAATAAAAATAATCAACAGAACCAGCATCACATCCACCAGCGGCGTGACGTTAATTTCGCTCATCGCCGAGTCATCGTTTTTATTGCTGAATGCCATTATTTATCCCCGTTAGTGATTTTAAAATCGGCCTGAATAATCAATCTTAAAAAATCATTGGCAAAATTCTCCAGTTCCGCTTCACAAAGCTTCACTTTGCGCAGGAAAAAGTTATAGGCCAATACCGCAGGAATCGCCACGGCAATCCCGATGGCGGTTGCAATCAAGGTTTCACCGACAGGGCCTGCCACCGCATCAACACTGGCGGAATGTTTGGCGGTAATTTCCTGCAAGGCGTGCATAATACCCAACACCGTACCGAACAAACCGACAAAAGGCGCGGTGCTGCCAATACTTGCCAATACTGTTAAACCGCGCTCCAGTTCATGCCGCTCCTGCTGAATTTCCAGCCGTAAACAACGCTCCAGAATGTCTTGTTTGGTTCCGGCGTGAAACAGGTCTTTAGTTGCGTTTTCAGAGCAATCCTGCTGCAAAAATTTCACCCCTTCCTGCGTAATCCGACTCATCGGGCATTCAATATCTATTTTAATCGCGCGGGCTAAATTGGGTGCACTCCAAAATTCGTCATTGTATTTTTCATTGTCAATACCACGTTTCCACAAGGCAATAACTTTGATGCCGATAATGCTCCAGGTGATAATCGAAAACACAACTAATAGCCACAACGCGGCATTAACAGCAAGAGAGGACGACATGGTGAACATATTCATATTACTAAAAACTCCTTAAGGCTTTTATTGGGTGTTATTTATCGGGAATGTGGCCGATAAACAATTAATCTAATTTAAAACGAACCGGAATAATCACTTTGCTGGCAATCGGTACGCCGTCTTTTTCAGCAGGTTCAAAGTTGCAATCGTGCACGTTAGCCAAAACACTGTCATCCAAAATGCTATGTCCACTGCTTTTTACAATGCTGGCTCCGCCAACACTGCCATCCGCTAATACTTGTACTTTGACTTTGACCGTGCCTTCCAGACCTTCTTCACGTGCGCCACTTGGATAGTTATTCAATGTGCCGGCACAACTGCCGATTCCTGTTACTTTGGTAATAACCGGAGTATGCGGTGGTTCTGGCGGCTCTACTTTTTCCTCTGGCTTATTGTCAGGCTTTTTCACCACCGGCTCAGTCACAGGATGCGCATGTTCAACCACTTCTTTGACCACTACTTCTTCAGCATGGGTTTTGATAATGCTTTCCTGTTGCAAACGCGGTTTGAAAACCACTTTTTTCACCACCGGTTTTTTCACAATCACCTTTTTAGGCTTGATTTTCGGAGGCTCTTTCGGCGGTTCTTTCGGTTTGGGCGGCGCTTCAATCAATTTCGGTTTCGGCTGTTCCACAATCGGTACAGGTTTGGGTTTAGGATGAATAAATTCAATCAAAATAGGCTTGGCTGCTATTTTTCTAGGCGGCAAGTGCGAGTAATGATAATAAAAACCAAGATGCAATACCGTAAAACAGATAATGACTACGATTTCTTCTAAACGTAAATTCAACATATTAAATTTTATAAACCGATGCCCATGGTGTCTGGAAATAATTTGATAACGGCGGGAAGGCGATGTTTTCAGCTAACTGCATTTGTCATATTTTAACGTCTTAAGCTGAAAAAATAGCGCATATTGTGCCATCTTTTCAGCCTCGAAGCTGCGTTGTTTAATATTTAAACGATGCTTTTACAAAATAAGTCCGTTGTGGATAAGGGTGGTTTTCAAACACGTTTTGATTCAACATGTTATCAATCCCGGCTGAAATTGTACTTTTCAAACCTTTGACTTCAGGTAATTGATAAGATGTTTTAAAGTCCACCAAAGTATATTCATTGGTTGTACCATAAACATGGTTGGCTATGTCGGTGTTATCAATTTTTTGATATTCATCGCTGCGATAGCGCACACCCACTGCGGCATCCCATACTGGCAAAATATGATAGGTTGCAGTGGCGTTTACTTGAATTTTTGGAATCTGATTCCATTGATTGCCAACTAAAGCCGGATTTCTAGCATTTTCAATAATGCGTTTATGTATCCAGGCACCATTCACGTTTAAATCCAACGGCAAATTGAAAATTTCTTTTTGTTGAAAGGTTAAATCAACCCCATAAGCTTCGGTTTTATCAATCGGCAAGAATGTTGAAACCTGGGTAGCCCCAAAGTTTTGCACCGTGCTATTAATCTCATCGCTAATCAGATTGTAGAAAAAGTCGGCTTGTACATAACCTCTGGGAATATCGTATTTCGCCATAAAGTTGTTGAAATATCCGTGTTCAGGTCCTAAGCCTGGAAAAGATACTTTTTTAGCATTAAGTGATGAGGCACTGGAAAACATTTCCTCCACAATCGGAAAGCGATAGGCTTTGGAAAAAGAATAACGAAACGTCCAGGCATCAGGCGAATATTCAATCGATGCTTTCGGAGATACACGGGTTGCATCACGATCGAGGTAATTTTGATCTCTTAGTGCAGCCGTTGCTTGCGTCACATCGTGAGAGTGTCCATCCATTGTTTGCCAATGATCCATTCTTAGGCCTGCCATAATTTCCCAATCCGGCATAAAACGCCAGTTTAATTGAGCAAAAACACTATTTGTTTGCGTTGCTCCACCAACATCGTTCTGTGGAGCGTTATGCGAACCTATTGCAACATTGGTGCTATTAAAAGCCTTTGAATTCAAACTGGCATGGTTAAATTGATACCCTCCCATAAATGACAAATCATCTCGGTCTAAAAACTTATCGGTTGCCAGTTTCAAATCATAGGATGCCCACCAAGCTTTAACATCAGTTACTTGACCACTTCCATTATTAGCAGGATCTAAAGAATTGAAATTTGCTTTTATAGTCTGGTCCTTAAACGCATCGTAATAACTGGCAGTAGTGTCAATTTTCCAGTTGTCTGAAATCTTCCCTTTTAAACTTAAACCGTAGTTTAGAGATTTGCGTTCAAAGAAACTATTTCCAAAAACTGAATTTGGCACAGTAAAGTAATTGCCAGCAACATTTACTTTCCCCCCCCAGATGATATTACCTTTGACATCACGCAATTGACTTTGGGCATCATCGGTTTTTACTTGCCGATCTTCATAAGCTATGGTGAATCGACCTTGTAAATCCGGGGTAAAATCATAGCCTAGTTTCAGTTTAAACAAATCACTTGTAGATTGCTGAATCCCGTCATCACCGTACAAAATACCAGGCGCACCAGTAGGCAAAGGCTGAAATTCGCCACCAGTTGCCACCTTTGCTGGGTCTAACACTGTCTTTGACACTCCTAGTGTGCTCGGAGTCATCGGCTGCCCTTCATTTTCCAAGCGATTGTAAGACGCATAAGCACTAAATTTATCCCAGCGGTTGCCAATCGAGAAAAAAGCCTTGTCTCCGAGTAAAGTTTCTTTCCGTCCCGCACGATTCATCGGCTGAAAAATTCCCATCACATCAGCCTGCATTTCAAACTTTTCCGGCATTCTGGTATTTAAACGCACTACGCCGCCAAATGAATTACCGCTGTATTCAGCTGAAAAAGGACCGTACAAAACTTCGGCTGAATCAATTTCGCTTGGAGAAACCAAATGCCAACGAGGGGCGCCACTGAAACTGGTACGCAGTGGATTATGCAGTGGCATTCCGTCACCATACACCATGGTATGTGCCGTTTGATAAGCATTTGAATCGCGGATTCCTAACGGGCTGTTAGTATCACCAATATAGCGTTTGCGAATGTTAACGCTGGGCATTTTTCTCACCACATCTTCAGCTGAATTGCTATTGGTGGTTTGTTCAATCTCCTTCGCGGTAATCACCTGTTTAGGCGTGGCTTTATCAGTTTTAGGGAACAACTGTTTTGCTTTAGTTTTTTTGACTTCCTTTTCTGAAGAAACAGTCACCTCATCCAATTGCTGTATTTCTTCCACCTTGTTTTTTGGGTTTTCCGCAGCAATCGCACTGCTTAAATATCCAATCCCCAATAAAATCACGCTTTTTTTCATTTCTGCCCCTCATGGCGGTAATAATTTTGCTTATCCGCTCTTGTCTGCAACTCCTATGCCTAACCGAATTTAATATCAACTTAACCTATTTAATTATTTGATTTGTTTTAGGTTATATTTTTTTAACAGCGCTATTTTTTTGAATACTGATTTAAAAAAACAAGGGATGTTGGTTTTTTTAGGCGATATGCCATAGTAAAGTTACGTTAAATAACATTGTTTAAATACGAAATTCTTTTGCTGTTGCACTATTACCATTGACTGCATAAACTGCCCGTTTTTATTTTAACTGGACAAACTCCCATGAATAAATCAAGTCGATTCCAGGCGCAATTTTATTTAAGTGCGGCTTTATTACTTGCCTTGGCAGGCTGCGCAAATCAGGCAACAACAGAGCACGCAAATCATGCCGATGCTGACAAAAAAATGGCCACCGCCAATGTCAAACCTGAAGCTGAAACCTGCGTTGGTTCACAACTGGAATGTGCAAAAACTGTTACGACTGCTTTTGATAATAAAGGTGCGTTGTGGATTGCTTACGTCAGCGATAAATATTTGTATCTGCAATCGTCAAAGGACAAAGGGCAAACTTTTGGCCCTGCGGTTAAAGTCAACCCGATTCAGGAGGGAATTGCAGCACGGGATGAAAGTCGGCCGAAAATCAAGTTTGATTCTGAAAATAATCTTTATTTAACCTGGACCAGCGACATTCCCAATGCCAAAGAACGGCATAACGGCAATGTCCGTTTCAGTCGCTCAACTGATGGCGGCAAAACTTTTTCTGAACCTGTGACGGTGAATGATGAAAATCCAGAGGTGGCTGGACATCGGTTTGACAGTTTGGCCATTGGCAAAAAAGGCGAGGTATTTATCGCCTGGCTGGATGCGCGTGACAAAGTGGCAGCGAAGAAAGCCAATGTGGAACATTTAGGCAGCTCCGTGTATTACGCCTGGTCGGATGACGGCGGCAAACATTTTCACCCGAATAAACAGGTTGCGGCACATAGCTGCGAGTGTTGCCGTTTGCAAACTGAAATAGCCCCGGACAATAGCCCGGTTGTGGTGTGGCGGCATGTGTTTGAAGGTGGAATTCGTGACCATGCGCTGCTGAAATTCAAAGACTGGAATACACCCGCCGAAATCAGCCGCATCAGTTATGAAAACTGGAAAATTGACGCTTGCCCGCATCACGGTACAGGTTTTTCGATTGGCAATGATGGCAGTTATCATGCGGTCTGGTTTAGCAACTCAGCCACACATCAAGGACTGTTTTACGGATATTCAAACAATCAAGGTAAAAACTTTTCCAAACCGGTTAATTTTGCCAAAGAGGGCGCCGGACATCCGCATGTCCTGGCAATCGGCAAGCGGGTTTTTATTGTCTGGCAACAGTTTGATGGCAAACAAACCAGTGTGCAGTTAATAAAATCGAACGATAGCGGCAAAACTTGGGGCAAGGCAGAAGTCTTGGCAAAAACCGATAAAAAAGCCGATCAGCCTTTTTTGGTCAGTGATGGTAAAGCGGCGTATTTATCGTGGAAAGTCGCACCGCAGGATTATCATTTACAGCGTATCACTGATAAATAAACTGCAAACCTTCCAGATTGTTAAAATCTGGAAGGTTTTTTCAAGCTGAGTAACGATTTATTTTGCAATTTTGGCAAGGATGTCTTTCTTGGACAGCACACCGCTGATACCAGTGCGTTGATGGGCGGCATTAAAAAAATAAGTGCGCGGTAGTTCTCCATACCATTTCGGGTCAATTTCAAAGCGCAGTTTTTCGCTATTCTCATCCGCAAATAACCAATTCTCCACGCTATCCATTTTATATTTGCTTAAAATTTGCTTAACCTGGTCACCCACAGAAGGCTCATCCGCCGCCAGCATAACAATTTTTAGCGCGGGATTTTCCTGGTGAATTTCGTTTAACAGCGTCATGTCTTTAATGCAGGAAGAGCAGTCAATCGACCAAACCACGAGCATGAACGGCTTTTTGGCATTATTTGCCAGAATTTGCTGATAGCTGCCGGAAACAAAAGGTTTTAAATCGGGTTGTCCGTAGGCGCGGAAATTGATTGACATGAAGAGTATTAACAATAAAAACGAAACTTTTTTGGGCATAAAAATGATGTCCTTTTAAAAAAATTATGGAAGTATTTGCAGAAAAACTGAGGCTATAAACCTACGCCCATCGCCGCTAAATCAACTTGATAGGCAGGCGTATCAAAAGTGCCGGCAATGTTAATAAAAACCGGCAGATTATTAATCACTTTGGCATGAGTCGCGATCATTTTTTCTTTGAGTAAAACCGCGATGATTTTATAGTCCAGTTGCTGGGAAACCAGACTTATCGCCCCCATCCCGCCAACTTTCATTTTTGGGGCAATAGCAGACAAATCGTTATTATTGAGAATACCGTTGCTGATAATCATTGTGCCGGTGACTTTGGAAAAAGCGGTTTGGTCTTTTTTGTTTTCACTAACCAAAGGCGAACTGCTAAGCAGAATCTTGCCGTTATCAACCATTTTTTGCAGATTAAAACCGCGAATTAGCAGGTCTTTAGCTAAAAAACTTAAACGGCCGTTCAGCGAGGACTTAAAAGCGAAATTGCTATTGCCGCGAGCCTCCAGTTTGGCATTAAGATCAATTAAGCCGGCAAATTGCGATTGACCGTTCAAATCAGTCAATAAAGGGGCAATTTGAATATGTGACAGCTGTTGCTGTAACGACAAAACCGGTAACTCACCGTTCACATCAAGACCGATTTTACTGGTATAAGCCCCTTGATAAAGTTTGTCCACTGTTTGAACGCTCTGTATTTGTCCGTTTTTGGCATTGAAAAGCAGCCGAATCCCCTGCATGGTTAAATTGCTGGCTTTTAACTCATCAATCAGTATCTGGCCGTTGAGATTAAGCTTTCTTAAAGTTTCTAGCGGTAGCAGTTGTTTTTTGGCTGCCAGTTTATTGTTCATCGCTTGAAAGGTTTTCAATTCTGATTGTGGCGGGGGTAAATAGCGATCAAAATTAACCGTATCCAAAGCGAGATTAAAATCAATCGCCGGTTCCGCAAAATGACTAATCTGCACAAAACCTTTTACTGTCGTTTCATCCAGTAGTATTTCCAGATTTTGCAGTTTGACGTGATTGCCATCAACCTCAAGGTGAAAGTCCGCAGCCAGCCAGGTTAAAGCTTTTTCATCAGCCATTTGCGGCAGCTGCACAAAACGATGCTGTTTAATGAATTCAGCCACATCAAAATTGGGCAGATGAATCGAGCCTGCGACTTTAAATGACTCTTTAAAACAGGCGGTCAACGTGGTTGATGACACGGTTAAGGTGTCGGTTTTGATTTGCAGAGGCGCAAGTTTAAGAGTTTGCTGCTTAAGATCAAATTTGGCATCGCCTTGTAATAAACTAACCAATTTGCCCTTAGGCAGGAAATCGGCTTCCGTTTGGGCCCGCAGCTTGATTTTTTTCAAATGAATCGTATCAACCGCATCATTAAGCGTTAAGTTGCCTGAAAAATCCAGTTTTTCTGTCAACGCCTGCTCTGCGTAATTGGCAATGAAATTGACGGCCAGTTTTACCGGCTGATTAAAAACCAGTTTATCTGTGACAAGGTTAAAATCTTTAAGTTCGACTTTTTGATTTGCCTGTTGGTTATGCCAGCTAATCTGCGCATTTTGAATTGAAACTCCAGCAATTTCGAGTAGTTTTAACGGATTTTTCTGCTGCGGACTGTTTTGAATTAATGCCGCCAAATCATCCCAGTTATTTACCCCCTGCTGGCTTTTCAACAGATTTAACTTAAGGTCTTTTAATACAACTTCGCTGACTTCAACATGCTTGAATAATAGCGGCACTAACTTAACTTTAATCTGGCCTTTATTGACTTGCGCAAAAGGTTGTGCAGAAAAGCCCTGACCATTCTCCAGCGTCATTTTTTCGGTGGTTATTCCAAACCAAGGAAAAATTGACAAACTTAGCTCGCCTTCAATCTTGAGCTTTCTGCCGGTATTTTCCTGCACTGCTGCTTCAATTTGCGCTTTAAAATCATTCACATCAACCATGAAAGGCACTGTAACCAGGGTTACTATTCCTAGCAATAGCAAACTTGCAAGCATTGACAGCGTGATTTTGAGCGTTTTTCTCATGTTGATTTTTTGTTATTTTGAAAAAGATGTAATGCTGATAAATATAGAATATTATTGTTGCTTCATCACAACGTCTTTTTAATGATCGTCGGGGATAAATTCTAATGATATTCCTAACTAAATCAATGAATGAGAGTGTTTTAATATTAAGCAGGAGAAAAAAATGTTGCTTTTAGCAAAAATTCTGGCGGTCGCGGTAGTGATCTGGTTTTATTTAGCTGCCCAGGCTCATAAACAGCCCCCGATAAAATGGGCGATTATCGGTTTAATTGGATATCTCTTAGTTTGGGGCTTAACATACGGGCTGATACATATTCTGCTACCTGCGGCGGTAACCCGAACAATGGTTATGGGATTTTTGGTCATGCAAATTCCGGCAATCTCTGGAGCATTCGCAGCGTATGTGATTAGAGGGAAGTTAATCGCAGATGCGGCTAACCTGCCATCGGAAACAGAATAAAAAAAGGCGCGTTATGTCTTAACCACAACGCGCCTTAAAAAAACTACTGCCTGCAGTTAAATCTTACAATTTGTCTGCGTTGCCGCTTAAGTATTCTGCAACACCGGCAGGGCTTGCATTCATGCCTGCATCACCTTTTTTCCAGCCCGCTGGACAAACTTCGCCATTTGCTTCAAAGAATTGCAGCGCGTCAATCATGCGCAACATTTCGTCCATATTACGACCCAGTGGTAAGTCATTAACCACTTGATGACGCACCATGCCGTTTTTGTCTATTAAAAAGCTGCCACGATAGGCAACGCCTGCCGCTGCTTCAACATCATAATCTTTGCAGATGCTATGAGAAATATCTGCCGCCAATGTGTAACGTACCGGTCCAATACCGCCTTGATTAATCGGAGTATTACGCCAGGCATTGTGAGTAAAATGCGAGTCAATAGAAACTGCAACCACTTCTACACCACGGCTTTTAAACTCGTCAATACGGTGATCTAATGCAATCAGTTCACTGGGGCAAACAAAGGTAAAGTCTAACGGATAAAAGAATACCACCGCATATTTGCCGTTGGTTGCTTTTGAAAAAGTAAAAGAATCAACTATTTGACCGTCACCTAATACAGCTGGCACGGTAAAATCCGGGGCTTGCTTACCTACTAATACGCTCATGGAAGACTCCTAAAAAATATTTTAAAACAAAGGGTTATATGTAAATAGACCCATCACATTGCAGAGGGTTTTATTATTCTACACCAAAATAGTAGGGAATTGCTGAAAACTTTTGCTTGCTTTTATCTTAACTTAGTTACACAATTTGTAAGCATAAGCTTACAAGATATTTTTTGTAAGTGGGTTCTGTTGTGAAACAGAGAGTCTTATTGCTTTTTAGCTGCGCAACCGCGCTGTTAAAATCAGTGTTTAGGAATAAAAAAATGATTGTCAAAAATAAACATATCACTGAACCAGACGTTTTCGGATTTCAAGTTCGCATTGTCAGACGGGGCAAAGAAACGAGTCGTTATTTTTCCCACAAGCTATGGGGAAGCAAAAATAAATCCTTACAAGCTGCTATTGCATGGCGTGACCAAATGTTAACCGTGCTTAAAGGCAGCAGGACTCGTTTTCTAAAACCACCGAAAAATAAAACCACTACCGGTATTACCGGAGTTTCCAGAACCGTTAAATACGATCACAGAAAAGATAAAAGTTATCTTTGTTACACCGTGTTTTGGGTGAAAGATCGCAAATCAAAAAACAAGACCTTTCAAGTAGGTAATGTGCAAACCATTACCGCCGATGATGAGTTGCACGCATTCCGTACCGCGCGGCTATTCAGAAACTGCTATGAACACTCAATTGACCACGACATTCCTTTCAACGAGGAAAAATTTGCTGGTTGGAAAAAAGCGCGTCTATATGAAATGGAAAACTTGAACGCCGCTTAACTTAACGCGACTTGTAGGGTTGCTTTATCAGGCGACCCTACAAAAAGGACGAGTACAGCGTTAGCAAACAAAAGTCGTGGCAAGGTCTTTTGCCGCTTCGTAAGTTTTAAAATCTTATCTGCCGAATTTTTTACGGAATTTATCAACACGACCGGCAGTATCAACCACTCTTTGTTTGCCAGTATAAAAAGGGTGGCAAGCTGAACATACCTCAATATGTAAATCTTTTGCCAATACAGAGCCGGTTTCAAATTTGTTGCCACAACCGCAAGTAACAGTGATTGGCGTATAGTTAGGATGAATTTCTGGTTTCATAATGATTTCACATTACCCGCACGGGGCTTACAGTTTTGAAAGATAACTGCGTATAATACGAGTTCCTTAACAAAATCGCAACCACCAATTAATATGCGTATCATTACTTTAAATGCCAACGGGATCAGGTCGGCTCAATCCAAAGGTTTTTTTGACTGGATGGAGCAACAAAACGCCGATGTCATTTGCATTCAGGAAACCAAAGCCCAAGAGCATCAGCTAGAGAACCAGGTATTTTGGCCGCAGGATTATCGCTGTTTTTATCATGATGCCGAAAAAAAAGGCTATAGCGGTGTCGCTTTATATTGCAAGAAACAGCCTGACAAAGTTATTAGCGGAATTGGCTGGGAAGACGTGGACAGCGAAGGGCGTTTTATTGAAGCGCAATTCGGTAATTTAAGCGTAATTTCGCTGTATTTGGCCTCAGGCTCTTCCGGTGATGAGCGACAAGCGGTGAAATTTAAATTTCTGGAGCGGTTCTTGCCTTATCTGCAAGAGTTGGCAAAAAATGGCCGTGATTATGTGATTGCCGGCGATTGGAATATTGCCCATAAAGAAATTGATTTGAAAAACTGGAAAGGCAATTTAAAAAATTCCGGCTTTTTACCGGAAGAGCGGGCGTGGATGGATGCTTTATTTGCAACGGGCGAATGGTTTGATGCGTTTCGACTCATTAATCAACAAGCCGAACAATACACCTGGTGGTCCAACCGTGGGCAAGCGTGGGCTAAAAATGTCGGCTGGCGGATTGATTATCAAATTATCAGCGCGGGATTGAAAGAGAAAGTTGAGGCAGGAAGCATTTATACCGAACAGCGATTTTCTGACCACGCCCCGTTGATAATCGATTACAATTATCCGCTCTAACCGCGATTTTCATCCTTTTCGATTAAGTCAAACTTGGCTTCTAAATCATCGTTTTGATAATGCGCTTTGGGGATAAAGAATCTCGCAAACAATAATCCCGCTTCAAATAACAGGCAAATGGGCACGGCTAATAAAGTTTGTGACAAGGCATCAGGCGGGGTTAAAAACATCGCCACCACAAACGCGCCAACAATAATATAGGGACGCGCATCGGAAAGTTGTTGGGGAGTTACCAAACCAGTCCAAATTAACACAATGGTAAAAATCGGCACTTCAAACGTCACGCCGAAAGCCAAAAACAAAGTCAGGGTAAAATCCAGATATTTGGCAATATCTGTCATTACCGTCACTCCAACAGGCGCGGTGGTGGTTAAAAATGCAAATAACAGTGGCAACACTACGAAATAAGCAAAAGCAACGCCGATATAAAACAAAGCCGTGCTGGCAATCAGCAGCGGCAAAATCAGGCGTTTTTCGTGGGCATATAAACCGGGTGCAACAAATGCCCAGATTTGGTACAGAATCACCGGCACGGCAATAAATCCGGCGCAGACTAAGGAAAGTTTAAACGGCGTAAAAAACGGCGAAGCCACATCAATCGCCACCATCGTGCTATTCTCAGGCAGATGTTTCAGCAGCGGTACGGATAAATAGCTGTAAATTTCGTTGGCATAGGGAGCTAAGCACAGAAATATCAGTAGCACTGCCAACACAATCCGCAATAACCGACTGCGCAGCTCAATCAGGTGAGAAAGAAACGGCTGTTCGCTGTCAGAAAAATTAGGCTGCGTCATCGGCTGATTTATTCAGTTGCACAGTTGCAGAATTTGGCGGATTTCCTACTGAATGTTCAAGATCGGAAAGGTGCTCAAGGTCATTTTCAACGGCATGAAGTTTCATTTGTTGCTCACGGATTTGCTGTTCAAATAAAGCTTGTTGCTGTTGCATAATTTGCTTCATTTCTTCCAACTCTAGCTCGTGATGAATTTCGGCTTTTAAGTTCGCAGAAATAGCCCGCATTCTGCCGAGCCACAAACCAGCGACTCTGGCAACTTTAGGCAGTTTTTCCGGCCCTATCACCAACAGACTAACCAAACCTACCATCAGCAGTTCAGAAAAACCGACATCAAACATTATTTTTCAAGCGGTGATTTTTCTTCAGTACGGGCCTGTCCTTCAATGGTTGCGCCTTCGGTTTTACTGATTTTTTGCTCGTCCTCGCCTTCTTTCATCGCATCTTTAAAACCTTTAATCGCGCCGCCTAAATCAGAGCCGACATTCTTCAGCTTTTTTGTGCCAAATACCACCATCGCAATGGCTAAAACAACGAGTAAATGTGGAATACTAAAACCCATGATGGACTCCTTAAGGTGAACGGTGACTTATTTGTTACGCGCGGCCTTTTCTTCCAGACCGGACAATCCAAATCGCCGTTGTAATTCATGTAACACATCGTCGGGATGCAAGCCTTGTTGCGCCAGCATCACCATGCAGTGAAACCACAAATCAGCGGTTTCGTAGATAATCTGTTCTTTGTCGCCGTTTTTTGCGGCAATTACAGTTTCGGTGGCTTCTTCACCGATTTTTTTTAATATGGTGTCCAAGCCTTTGTTATACAAGCTGGCAACGTAGGATTTATCAGCCGGTTGGGTTTTGCGCTGTTCGAGGACTTCGGCGAGTTGGGAGAGAGTGTTGTTCATAAGTTTTAAGCAGCTTGTAAAATAGCTTGTTCAATTTTTTCAGTGAGAGAAATTGGTATGAAGTAATCGGCAGGGTATAAATAATCTTCGCCTGACTCATCAATGACTCTAATTAGATTATGTTCAGCGGCTGTTTCGTCTTCAAGAATTTGATAAATCTTGAATTGCTCTAAAGAAGCAGGATATTCTTTGTTATCTATGCAAACTACAAAACAGTGTGTAGTAATGTTCATTGTATTTTCTCCAACAAAGATTTAATTTTTAGTTCTTTTTTGCCGATTCCATTTGCTTCATACCAATGCAGTTCAGCTAAAAATAATGATTTATCACTTAATTGAATCATTGCCGTTCCTTTGCATTTTCGCCAACGTCCTTTGCCATAGGTTTCTTGTAGTCTTGCGACTTCACGAATTTTAGAGCCGACCGCAAAAGTTTCTATGTCGTTAATTTCGCTGATAACTTCAAACGAAATTGTCATCTTTAATGATTGTAAATGCTGGCTGGGTCTTTCAATACTGGCTCAACCGATTGCCATTGCCCATCAATCAATTGCCGATAAAAACAACTTTCCCGTCCGGTATGGCAGGCAATGCCGCCGTCCTGCTCGATTTTCAATAAAATCACATCTTCATCGCAATCGAGTTGAATCGCTAACACTTTTTGCCGATGACCGGATTCTTCGCCTTTACGCCAGAGTTTATTGCGGGAGCGTGACCAATACACCGCATAGCCTTCTTGTGCTGTTAATGCCAACGATTCTTTGTTCATCCAGGCGAACATCAATACTTTCCCGCTTTTTGCATCTTGGGCAATGGCAGGAACTAAGCCGTCGGCTGTCCAGCGGATTTCATCTAACCAAGTTGTGTTTGTCATGATTCAAAAAAAGGATTTAAAATGGTTAAGTGACCATCAATCACTTGATTATGTTGCATATCTTCCGAATAAAGAATGTCACATTTTGCCAATAAAGCGGCAGCAATAACAAGCGAGTCCCAATTAGAAAACTGATAGCGTAGTGCGATTTCGGCACTTTTGCGAATCGTCATTTCATCAACGGCTTGCACATTCGTTTTTCGCATCACCACATCCGCAAAAGTGTAAGCTTGTTCGCGCGTAAATTTAAAACGCCGCAAACATACATTGATAGCTTCATTAATTACTTGCGAACTTAACAAAGGACGTTCTGCCAAAATACTTCGTGCAATTGCTTTTTTGTGTTCATCTTCTCCTAGCGTATAAAGCACGATATTCGTATCAACGAAGATGAAGTCGGTCATAACACGCTTCTCTGTCAAAATTTCCATCAAAAACCGCACCGAATTGGTCAAACTCGCTCATATCGGATGTTTCTTGTTTTTCAGCTAATTTTAACCGCTGTCTTTTCGCTTTTAAAAACGCCACAAAATCCAAAACTTCTCTGGCTTCAAATTCAGGTAAGTCTTTGCTTTCTTGATAAATTAATTCTGCGGTGTTCATTTGATAAATATCCTTAAACTAATAACTATCCAACAGATTAAATCACACATCAAACACTTCAATCTAAATTTAGCCGTTTATGCGTTGGATTGTTCCAATTCGGTGGATTCACTTGGCTGAAAGGATTCATCTGGTTTTGAGGTGTCAATATCCGCGCAATCTCTATTGACTTCTCGTTCATTTGCCGAAGCGCATCCTGCACTATCTTCGGCATTTGGTGTGTTGTCATTGTCATTTGTTGTGTCGTCATTGTCGTTCTCTAATGGATAGGTAGATAAATTTACTACTGGATTTGGTGAGTCTATGAAGTTTTCCAAAGATTCTCTAAAGTGTTTACTTAGAGTGGCTAAAAAATCAATTGGTTTTTCGACTTTTGAAAAAATTGTTCTAGCTTCTTTACGGTCAATAACAAAACCATGAGATGGATAGCCTGTTACGAGTTTTCGCATTCCATCAGCAAGCATATTTTCACTTTTCTCATTAAGGCGAGAACCATAATGAAAGGCTATTTCTGTAGCGCGTTGCATTTCTGCGAGCTTTATTGGGTCAATTTGTGCGGCTATGGGTTCAAATAAACCAGAAGTTAGTCGTGAAGCAATATCCGAAGCTATTCGTGTAGAAAGACCTGTATCTTGTGTCAATTCGACAAGATAATTCCTAAAAGCATTCATAGACTGCACTTGCAAATAAGTTACGGCTTGAAATATGTCAAGTCCAGAATTACGTCCTATTAACTCATCTCCCTTTTTCACCTGAATATCAAGCGGTCCCAACTCTGCCATATCATCCATGTAAATTGTGGAAGCACCGATTACTATAAGTGTCCCTGCACTTTTGCAATAGCGTGGAATAAGAGCATCAAAACTGCCATAGTTACACTGAAGAGCTCGCGCAATACGAAAACCTGCATGAGGGTCGCCGCCAGGTGTGGCTAACACAAGAATAGCCTTTTCTGAATCTTTTTTCCCAAGTTCTTGGCAAATTCTTTCATAGCCTAGAGTATTTACTGTGCCAGCGTATGTAATTACATCAATTTTGTTTGACATATATTTGTTTAGTTTGAAATTAGCTAAGTTACAACCGGACTTCAATCCCCTGCTCCGCCATCCGTTGCTTGGCTTGCGCAATGGTTTCTTTTTAACTTGTAGATTCATAATTTATGAGAGTCTACAATACTTTGTAAAATCCCCAACAATTGCGGCACGTTATCTAAATAATAACGTTCAATATCAATATAAATCGTATTATCCTGCAATTTCAAAAACTGCCAATCATCGCCCGTAGTCACACAACCATAAATCACCGGAATATCTTTACCGTCTTTTTGATTATAAAGCCGCGCCCCCAACATTTGCGCCACACATTGCGGAAGCCCTGATTTTATATCGTTATCTTTTGCCTCGATTAACATAAAAATCGGCGATTCCACCGTATAAGTATCCGCACGCGCAGCAATAATAAAATCACATTCGCCATTTAAGCCATTTTCAATATCCGCTTCTAAATTAATACCCGAATAAATGCCAAAACTTTCCTTATTTTGCTCCCAACATTCAAATAAAATCGGTGAAACAATCCGTTCAGAACGGGCTTTTTCCGACAATAACGGCATTTTTAATCCCAACTTTAACGTTTGCTTTAACCAATCGCTCGGTTCAATAGAATTAATTTGGGTAAATAACCGAATGCCTTTTTCTTCTAATTGGAATTGTTGTTTTAATTCTTTCAGCTTAAAACCGGAATAAGCCACTTTACAACCTCACTTCGATTCCGCGCTCCGCCATCCTTTGCTTCGCTTGGGCAATGGTATATTCCCCAAAATGAAAAATACTCGCTGCCAACACAGCATCGGCTTTACCTTCCAAAATGCCATCGGCTAAATGGTCTAAATTCCCCACGCCGCCGGAAGCAATCACCGGCACAGACACCGCTTCACTCACCGCCCGCGTCAAAGGTAAATTAAAACCGCTTTTCGTGCCGTCTTTGTCCATGCTGGTCAACAGAATTTCACCCGCGCCGAATTCCACCATTTGAATTGCCCATGCCACCGCATCAATGCCAGTCGGTTTACGTCCGCCGTGCGTGAAAATTTCCCACCGATTCGGCTCGCCTTCCACGCTGACTTTTTTCGCATCAATCGCCACCACAATACATTGCGAACCGAAACGCTCAGCGGCTTCTTTGACAAATTCAGGTCTAAATACTGCCGCGCTGTTGATGCCGACTTTATCCGCCCCCGCATTTAACATGGTGCGAATATCGTCTAAAGTGCGAATCCCGCCGCCGACGGTCAACGGAATAAACACTTCGCTGGCGACTTGTTCGACGACATGAACCATCGTGTCGCGCTCGTGATGCGTGGCAGTAATATCTAAAAAAGTAATCTCATCTGCCCCTTCACGGTCATAACGGCGAGCGATTTCTACAGGGTCTCCTGCGTCACGAATATCAACAAACTGCACACCTTTGACCACGCGGCCATTGTCCACATCTAAACAGGGAATAATACGTTTGGCTAAACTCATACTGATTTCCTTGAAATTACATTGTCATCCAGTGAAGTGCATTTGCAGGAGATAAGCGCACGGTTAATATTTCTTCAAGCGCATCAACATCCGCATTTTCATAAAGCAAATCAATCAGTTCATGGAGTGGATTAACATTCTGCTTACTTTCCAGCCATTGCTCTTTGACATGAATATCAACAATAAAAGGCGAAGGTATCAGTCCTGGATAGGCCTCTTCAAATTCAAACGGCTGAATTTCTTTTGCATCAATGCTGCCTTTCTCAATACACGCCTGTTTAAATTTTTCCAGCTTTATTTTTAATTGTTCTTTATCCATTCCAATAACCCCTGTTGGTCTTTCAACAATGCAATAAAATCCTGTACAAATACGCCTTTTAATTGTCCACCTATTGCAAAATGATACCGTACTTGTTCACTCCATTTATTATCTTTATTGCTCGGTGCAATAAAATCAGCATACGTCTGCATTAAAATTTTATTAAGTGCTTTATCCCTTTGCAGTTTTTTAAATAAGCCACAAAAAATTAACAATTGCGAAATATCATGCGTTTTAAATTTTGTTCTCACGGTATTGATGTTTTCATCTTTTTTGTCGGAATCATCAAATAAATTGTCAATTTCCAACTTTTCGCAAATTCTTGCTTTTAACGTTAATTCAATACTGTAACCCGCCAAATAATAGGCACCATCGTATTTTCCAGCTTGGCAGAGTATTTCTGCTTCTTCTAATCGCGTGATAGCCAGTTTTTGAATTTCAGCAGGATTCTTCACGAATACGACTCCGCGATTTTCTCCGCCTGCGCAAAATCCAGCGTTCCTTCATAAATCGCCCGACCAGTAATCGCGCCCATAATCCCTTCATGAGCCACCACTCCAAGCGCGTGAATATCATCCATATTAGTAATGCCGCCCGAAGCAATCACCGGAATGGTAATCGCCCGTGCCAAACGCGCAGTCGCTTCCACATTCACGCCCTGCATCATCCCATCTCTGGAAATATCAGTATAAACAATCGCTTCCACGCCTTGCGCTTCAAACTTTTGCGCCAAATCAATCACATCGTGATTAGAAAGCTTTGACCAGCCATCCACTGCGACTTTACCATCTTTCGCGTCCAAACCGACAATAATATGGCCAGGAAACTCAATCGCCACATCATGGACAAAATGCGGCGTACTCACAGCTTTCGTACCGATAATTACATATTGCACACCCGCATTAAGGTACGCTTCAATCGTATCTTCATCACGAATCCCGCCGCCGATTTGAATCGGCAAATCAGGATACGCCTCCGCAATGCGATGCACAACGTCTGCATTTTTAGGTTTTCCGGCAAACGCGCCGTCCAAATCAACCAAATGAATGCGTCTTGCTCCGGCTGCTACCCAGCGACCTGCAACGGCAACCGGGTCATCTGAAAACACCGTATCATCTTCCATGCGACCTTGGCGTAAACGTACACATTTTCCTTCTTTTAAATCAATAGCGGGGATTAATAACATACAAAAAAACCTCAAGAGGCGGGTAAGGAATAAAAACTAGAGATTGCCATCCCAATGTAAAAAATTCTTCAATAATTGCAAACCGACAGTTTGACTTTTTTCCGGGTGAAACTGCACGGCAAAAATATTTTTCTGCGCTAAGGCACAGGCAAACGGCATTGGATATTCGCTGGTGGCAGCAATAATATTTTTATCATTCGGCACAGCATAATAACTATGCACAAAATAAAACCGGCTGTTTTGCGGAATGCTTTCCCATAACGGATGCGGCTGTTGCTGAACCTGATTCCAGCCCATATGCGGCACTTTTAAAATGGTGCGGTTATTGTCATATAAAGGCTCTGGAAAGCGCACGACATGACCGGACAAGATATTTAAACAATCGGTGTGATTATTTTCTTCACTGTCAGTCAATAAGGCCTGCATTCCTAAACAAATACCTAATAACGGTTTTTGTGTAGCGACTTCTTTGATGACATCGGCTAAACCAGCTATTTGCAAAGCAGACATGCAATCACGAATAGCTCCGACTCCTGGAAAAACGACACGATCGGCTTGTTTAATAATTTCGGCATCAGAGGTAACAGACACATCCACTTCGGGAGCAGCGTGTTGTAAGGCTTTGGCAATTGAATGTAAATTGCCCATTCCATAATCAATAACAGCGACTTGGGACATAAGATTTAAAGAATCAGAATTGAAAAATCGGGGAAACGGGCGTTTACAGCGTACCTTTGGTGGAGGGCATGACTCCGGTCATGCGGGGGTCTGCGCTAATAGCCATACGCACTGCACGGCCAAACGCTTTGAAAATAGTTTCGGCAATATGATGGGCGTTGCGACCTTTTAAATTGTCGATATGCAACGAGACACCGGCGTGATTGACAAAGCCTTGAAAAAACTCATAAAACAAATCGGTTTCAAACGAACCAATAGACGCGCGGCGAAAATCCACATCCATGTACAAACCAGGACGACCGGAAAAATCGATAACAACGCGAGATAATGATTCATCTAACGGCACATAGGCATGACCGTAACGGAAAATGCCTTTTTTATCGCCTAATGCTTGCGTGAAGGCTTGTCCTAACGTAATACCGATGTCTTCCACCGTGTGATGTGCGTCAATGTGTAAATCGCCAACACAAGTAATATCCATATCAATAACCCCATGTCGGGAGATTTGGTCGAGCATGTGTTCTAAAAAAGGAACGCCGGTATTGAATGCGGCTTTGCCGGTACCATCCAGATTGATGGCGATGGTGATTTGCGTTTCAAGCGTATTACGCTCAACCCGCGCGGTGCGTGGTGTCATGACCTAAAAGACAGATAAAATGAAAATATGTGTCATTCTACTATGAATTGCCAAGATTAGGCAGTGTCTGTATGGGATTTTAGCGGGGAAAATAACATTCGAGTGAAACCTGACAGGCATTAAAGACCTGTCAGGTTTTGTTTTGCGTTAAAAAAACGGCTTGCTAAAGTTTTATGCAGCTTCTCTGGAAGCGCGTTTACGCTCATTTTCGGTCAACAATTTTTTACGCAACCGAATGGATTTTGGTGTGACTTCCACCAATTCATCGTCTTCAATAAACTCTAAAGCCTGTTCCAACGTCATTTTCTGGATTTTATCCAAGGTCAAGGCATCATCAGAACCGGAAGCCCGCATATTGGTCAACGGTTTGGTTTTGGTTGGATTGACGGTTAAATCATTGCTGCGCGAATGCAAACCCACCAACATCCCTTCATAAACCTCCTCAGCATTGACCAAAAACAAATCGCCACGGTCTTGCAACGGAAACAGTGAATATGCCACGGCTTTGCCATTTGCCATGGAAATCATCACCCCGCGTTGACGTTTAGCAACATCACCGGGCTTTATTGGGTCGTAACTGTCAAAAACGTGATACAACAAGCCAGAACCGGAAGTTGCGGTTAAAAACTCAGTTTGAAAACCAATCAATCCGCGTGAGGGCATTCGATATTCCAAGCGCACACGCCCGCGACCATCGGTCATCATATTGGTCAAGTCGCCTTTGCGCTCACCGAGTTTTTCCATCACCGAACCTTGATGCTCTTCTTCGACTTCGACCGTGACCAATTCATAAGGCTCACATTTTACGCCGTCAACTTCCTTGATAATCACTTCAGGACGCGACACGCCCATTTCAAAACCTTCGCGGCGCATGGATTCAATTAACACCGACAAATGCAGCTCACCACGACCTGAAACCTTAAATTTATCGGGGTCAGAAGTATCTTCAACCCGCAGCGCCACGTTATGTTGCAATTCTTTTTCCAAACGCTCGCGAATTTGCCGCGAAGTCACAAATTTGCCCTCGCGTCCTGCAAACGGTGAATTATTAACCTGAAAAGTCATGGTCACGGTCGGCTCGTCAATCGACAACGGCGGCAACGCTTCCACATTATCGGGATGACATAAAGTTTCAGAGATTTGCAGTTTTTCAATACCGGTAAAGGCCACGATTTCGCCAGCGGATGCCTCTGGAACTTCTACTCGCTCCAAGCCGTCAAATTCAAAAATCTGCAGCATTCTGCCGCTACGGGTTTTGCCTTCGGTATCTATTAACGTCAACGGCTGATTTTTCTTAACGGTGCCGCGCTGAATTCTGCCTACACCAATCAAGCCGACGTAAGAGTTGTAATCCAGACTGGAAACCTGCAATTGGAAAGGGCCGTCTGCATCAACCACAGGCGGATGCACCATGTCCACGATGGTTTGGAATAACGGGGTCATGTCGCCTTCGCGCACGTCGCTGGTTAATCCTGCGTAGCCGTTTAACGCCGATGCGTAAACGATGGGGAAATCGAGTTGTTCGTCAGTTGCGCCTAAGCGGTCAAACAAATCAAAGGTTTGGTCAACAACCCATTCAGGGCGTGCGCTGGGGCGGTCGACTTTGTTAATCACCACAATCGGTTTTAAACCTAACGCAAAGGCTTTTTGGGTGACAAAGCGCGTTTGTGGCATCGGGCCGTCAACAGCGTCAACCAGTAATAATACTGAATCCACCATCGACAAAACCCGTTCTACTTCGCCACCGAAGTCAGCGTGTCCTGGGGTGTCAACGATGTTGATGTGGTAGCCGTTCCAATCAATCGCGGCGTTTTTTGCCAAAATGGTGATGCCGCGTTCTTTTTCCTGGTCGTTGGAGTCCATCATCCGCACACCGAGTTTTTCGTGCGCTTCAAAGGTGCCGGATTGTTCCAGCAGTTTGTCAACAAGAGTGGTTTTGCCGTGGTCAACGTGGGCGATAATGGCGATGTTTCTTAGTTTTTCAATCACAGTGTATTTTAAAGTTAAAGGTTAAAAATAAATTATTGTGCGCCATTAATTGACGACTTGTTTAAATGGAAATCGATTCACAGAAACTAAAGAAGTTTTTTAGACTGGATAAATGGGGAGTTTCATTAATGCGCTTATTTAATTCTTCGAGATAATATTTTTCGCCGACTTCTTTAGGATTTGATTTGGTATAGCTGATGTTTTTTGCTGCTAACATTTTTCTCAAATAGAGTTCGTGATAAATAGAGGTTGAGCCTGCAAAGGCATTGGGTTTTATCATAAACTCAGGGTCGTTTTGCGAAACATCATAATGTTGGGCATGATTTATAAAATCAACATTATCGATATTGCGTGGATAGACTTTGCGATTCCCTAGAAACCATGTTTCCATGCAATATTTTTGTGCGATAATTCGTAACTCGCATTTTGGATTTAAAACGATTTTTTCATCACTGATAAACTGTTCAACTTCGGCAATTTTTTCTTCTGCTGTCATATCATCAGCATCAATAACTAAAACAAGATAATTATAATTTCCTAGCTGATTAATATCCTCTACTGAATTGGCTAGTTCATCAGTAAGAATGCGCGGCGACCCCATGCCACTCATCAAGTAATAATTATTTTCTCTAGCATCGCACGAGAATTTAACCCGTGCTAATTGAGGAGTTAGATGAGATAACCATTGTGGATAAACTTTAGGTTCGGTTTTTTCACCTTCAACTAGAAAGTAAATATTCAACTTTCTATCCCTTCAGTATATTCGGTTAGATTAGCTAACTGAGTAAAGGCTTTATGCTTAGATTTATCAAGCGGGAATTGATCCGCATCAATAGCTTTTACTTTACTACCTTTTCTAGTGACTATTTTCCAATGCGAAAAACCTATATCATTAATAATATATGGGTGATGGCTAGTGATAATAAATTGTAAATTACGTTCTGAAGCCACTATGCTGTTAGTAATTTGATTAATGCAATTTATACCTAAACTATTTTCAAATTCGTCTATTAGTATAACTGTATCATCCGCACACAAATACAATTCAGCAATGTGCATTAATGTTCTCAACATACCGGATGACATTTTAAACTCATCTATCCAATGAGATACATTTTTTTCTTTAACATGAACAAATAAAGAGTCGCTCAGAAAAATAGGTAGCTCTCTACTATCATCTTTAATGGTTTCCATTTTTATATCTTCAACATATGGAAAAATATCAACAAAGCTATCTACGATTTCTTGAAATAATTTTTTCTGATTTCTATGTAATAAGCAAAGCTTTGTTTTTATGTTTTCATCACTATTTCTAATGGACTTTAGACTTTTATATTTTTTTGACTTTGATTTTACTTCATCGGTGAGTCCAAATCTTGCAAGTCGAAAGTTATTACCTGTATTGTCATCAAAGATAATTTTTTTAAAGTTTTCATATATATCTTTTATTTGCTCTTCTTCTTTTAAAAGAGATATAACGCTTTCTTTTTGTGATAACTTAACTGTTTTATTTTTATTAAAAATAATTCCATCTCTATTTCTATCAACAATTAATTCATTATTAATAAATAACTTTTCACTTTCTATAAAAGGCTTGTCTTTTTCATCATCTTCCACAATTTCTGATAAAATTTCTGAAATAAAACCTTTGTTTTCAAATTCTCCGCACCATTTATACTCATATCCTGCACTTGTACTAAACTCAATATTCCAGTTCAATCCACTTATAGATTCTCCGCGTGAGATTTTTCTTAAATTTACTAACGCTTTTAGTATTTGTGTTTTACCGACACCAGAAACCCCTACTAATAAAGTTAGAGGCTTAAAATCTATTCTCTCTAATTTCCAATCCGTAGATTGATCTTCATAGATGAGGGATTTAATCTTCATTTTGGTATTTCTCTAATTATTTAATGCAAGCTTTAAGACTGTTCCCACGGCAATCCATGAAACCGCCAGCCGCCTGTTGTGCCGCGATGTTTATTTGCATCCAGATTCCCTTCAAAACCCTCGAGAACATTAATCAAATGGGTAAACCCAGCTTCTTCCAATGCTTTTGCAGCATCTACAGAGCGCACACCGCTCCGGCATAACAGCAAAATCGGCGTATTTTTATCTGTCACAATTTCAGAAACCTGCGCCACAAAATCAGGATTCACCTGCCAGTCTGGAAACTCTTTCCACGCAATATGCACAATATTGCAAACCGGACGACCTAAAAAGGTATGCTCCATTTTTGTCCGCACATCAATCATCACCGCATTCGGGCTTTCCTGCATAAATGCAAAAGACTGTTTCGGGTCTAAATTCTCAATCATGATTTTTGTCCTATGAATAAAGCCTCATTACGCTCCCCCTGTTCCATAGCGCCAATCAGCCCATGCTCTTGGTAAAAAATAACTTTCAGGGGCGAAAATAATGACAGCAATTCGTTTTCGGCTAACAGAAAATCGGGATTATGCGGGGAAGATTCGGAGATTTTTTGTCTTGTGTAGGTTTGATAAAACAGCAAACCATCGGGTTTTAATGCCGCCATTATCTCACGACAAAGCCTACGGTCAAGAAATCGAGTAATAACAATCACATCATAGCTATTTTCAGGCAAGGCGTTTTGCTGAATATCCACCTGCTTTGCTGTGATTTTCAGATTTTTTTCGACTGCCAGCTTTTGCAGTTTTTCAATCGCAACCGAGGAAATATCCCATGCTTCAACATCCAGTCCGCATTCAGCTAACAGCAAAGCATTCGCGCCCAGACCGCAAGCCAAGTCTAACGCGGCTCCCTGTTCTGGCAATAAAAAAGTATGCTCAGCCAATACCGCTGCCGCTTGCAAAGAGCAGTCCGATTGCTTGGCGTAAATCTGATCCCATTTTTCCTTAAGAGTGGATGTCATGCGACACCTGCTTTATGCTGCAACCAGTATTGCAAAAAATCCAGAAAAACACTGACTTTTGCCGATAAATATTTACGATGCGGATAAACGGCATAAATTTCCAGCGGCGGATTAGTGTAATCTTCCAGCACTACTTGCAGTCTGCCCTCGGCAATGTGTCTGCCGACTATATATTTAGGGAGCATGATCAGCCCCAAACCATTCACCGCCGCAACTTTTATCGGGTCGGCAGCATTGGCCTGCATTCGCCCGGAAACTTTGATAATTTTATGTTCGCCGGTCGCGCTGGTAAAATGCCACATATTACGCGGCGATACTGCCCAGTTGACCAGACAACTGTGCTGTTCCAGCTCTTCAGGATATTTTGGAACACCATATTGCTGAAAATAACTCGGCGCACCACAGACCACAGAGGGAGAGCTTCCCAGCTTTCGCGCAATTAAGCTGGTATCTTCCACCGCGCCTAAATAAATCGCAATATCCAACCCCTCATCAATCAAATCTGTCTGATTACTTTTTAAGGTTAGCTCGACAGATAAATCCTGATGATTTTTTAAAAATTCAGCCAACGCAGGAGCAATATGGGTAACGCCAATTACCGGCGGCGCACTGATCTTTAAAACCCCGCGCGGTTCAGACTGCAACTGGGAAATAACCGTTTCCATATCTTCCACATCATGCAGCACTTGCTGAGCCCGCTCCAGATAAAACGAACCCACTTCAGTCAGGCTTAAATTGCGGGTAGTGCGGTTAAAAAGCCGCGTCCCCAATTTATTTTCCAATTCCATTACATGCTTGGTCACCATCGCTTTGGAAATTCCTAAGTCTTTGGCTGCGTTAGAAAAGCTTTCAGATTTAGCCACTCGAATGAAGACACTCATACTGGTTAATTTATCCATTTAATAGCAGCCCCCTTATACTAAACAAACAAAATTTCTTGACATTTTAACTATTTCTTAAAAAGAAACAATATGTTTGATGATTGTGATATTGTAAACTGATTTTAAGTCTGTATAGTAAACATCACCCGAAACGCATAATGATTTTTTATCAAACGCACGAACAAGTTTTTAAACTACTTATAGGATTTAATATCATGAGCAACTTTAACAAAGACATCTTTATCGGTCTGATGTTTATAACAGGCATTTGGAGCTTTATCTCCGGTCAATTTATCATCTCTACCGTATTGTTTGGTGCTGCTGCAATTTACAGCAACATTGTTATCCGCGCTAAATTAAACGATTAAGTTTTCACCTCTCCAGAATACCTCCTGGTGTTGTAAATACAAGCAAGTTCTCCTCATAAACTCGCTTGACTCTCCTCAGCCTCCCTTTACACTTGTAGTACTGGGAGGTTTTTTTTGCCCAAATTTTGGATTGCCTTGCTTCCTGCTTCAAGCGTAAAGTATCCAGTTTTATTTTCTCCAACTCACCATGAATTCAACTCCCCATTTAAGTGTTTCAGCCCTGATCTGGACAGGCGATTGTTTAAAAGTTTTAGACCAGCGCCAATTGCCTGAAAAGGTTATTTATCACGATTACCATACCGCGCCCGATGTTGCGCAAGCGATCAGTTCCATGCAGGTTCGCGGCGCTCCGGCGATTGGAATTGCTGCTGCTTATGGTGTGGCGTTATCGGCACAACAGCATTATGCAGAAAATAATCCAGACTGGTATGAGCAGGTTACAAACGATATACAGCTTTTAGCGCAATCACGCCCGACCGCAGTCAATTTGTTCTGGGCCTTGGAGTTAATGCAAAAAGCGTTGCAATCACAAAATGGTAATCCGATTCCCGCTTTGCAAGCCTTGGCAGAAAAAATTCACGCTGATGATATTGCCGCCAATCACAAAATGGGGGAATTGGGGGCAAATATTTTAGGGAACTGCAAAGGCGTAATGACCCATTGCAACGCGGGCGCATTAGCCACGGGCGGTTATGGCACGGCATTAGGGGTAATTCGCAGCGCTTGCAAACGCGGCTTGAAAAAAATCTATGCCGGTGAAACCCGCCCCTGGTTACAAGGCGCACGATTAACGGTATGGGAGTTGGCGCAAGATGGCATTCCTGCCACTTTGATTGCAGATTCTGCGGCAGCATGGCTGATGGCACAAGGTGAAATCGACTGGATTATTGTCGGCGCAGACCGGATTGCCGCGAACGGTGATGTCGCCAATAAAATCGGCACTTATTCCCTGGCGGTATTGGCAAAACAGCATGGGGTTAAAGTGATGGTGGTGGCACCGACTTCAACCCTTGATGGTTCGATTGCCAGCGGCGCAGAAATTACCATTGAACAACGCCTGCAAAGTGAATTGTTACCTGCTTGTTACCTGCATGAAAATTCATTGGTTGATGCCTGGAATCCGGTGTTCGATGTCACTCCGGCTCATTTGATTTCCGCTATCGTGACTGAACGTGGCGTTGTGTTAAATCCCGCCGCAGAAGGCGTCAGGAGTTTATTATGCTAAGCAAAACCAATAACCCAGTTTTCGCCCTTCAATGCCTGTTAAAAGGCGTGGCATGGCTGGGCAAAGCCCGACTCCGCAGATTTTTACTCATCCCGATTTTAATTAATCTGCTTTTATATACCCTGGCGTTTATTTTAGGCTATCTGTATTTGCCCGATTTTATTGCCCAATTAATTCCCGGATGGCTGCATTGGCTGTCATGGCTAATCACGCCGCTATTTTTCATCTGTTTTATCATCGCCGGTTTTTTCAGCTTTACCATTTTAGCCAATCTGATGGCATCGCCTTTTTATGGCAAATTATCAGCGCGAACCTTGGAATTGCTAACTCAGCTGCAACGAACCAATCAGACAGACGAGGCTGAAGAAAATTCCGATTTTGATTTGACCGAACCAAACTGGCAACAAACCATGCTGGGGGAACTAAGCCGGATTGGTTATTTACTCAAATGGCTGCTGGTGCTGGTGATTATTTCGTTGATTCCGGTATTGAATTTAATTTCGCCGGTGTTATGGGCAATTTTTGGCGCATGGGGCTGTGCTTTGGAATTTTTTGCCTATCCGTTGGAAAACAAAAAGCTGCTGTTTCCAGAGCAAAAAAAATATGTTGAGACTGTGCTGTTTGGCGGGTTAAGCTTTGGCGGGATGGTTTTGACCGGATTAGGTTTGCCTGTTTTGAACTTACTGGTGGCTCCGGCGGCTGTGATTGCGGCAACGGTTTATGCCCATGAAATTGATGAAGCCGCAAAACAGGAAAACAAGTCATAACCGGATTTTGCTGATATGAAAATCTTGTTGGAAATTATCGCTGCTTTGATTGCGCTGTCTATTGTTGTGAACATTGTCACGACTAAACAAGTGCTGGCTAAAGCTACCTCGTTTTGTGACAAGCAGGTTGCAATAGGCCAGCCGAGTGCTGATGCCATCAAAAAATCGAAACAGGCCGGGGCAAAATTTTATTTGTCAGGCAATACCCTTAACGTTTATTTTACCGGCAGTTATCGCCCGGCAATTTGCCAAATCAGCACCGTGAACAATATTGTGACGGCCAAACAGGTTGAAATGGCTGACTAAATACACTCAATTGATATAACAAAGGAACCGCAATTTTATGATTAATATGGCATTGTGTGACACGGTTTTGCTGGATATGGATGGCACGTTACTGGATTTGAATTTTGACAATCATTTTTGGCTGGAGTTTGTGCCGAAAAAATATGCGCAAAAACATCATCTTTCAATAGAACAGGCAAAACAACAGTTGATACCGCAGTTTAAATCGATGGAGGGCAAGCTGGAATGGTATTGCCTGGATTACTGGAGTGATGTTTTGCAGCTGGATATTGCCGGACTAAAAGCTGAAATTGCGCAACTGATTGCGGTGTTGCCGCATGTGATGGATTTTTTGGAGGCTCTTAAAAACTCGCACAGAGAAGTATTACTGGTCACCAATGCCCATCGCGACAGTTTGAATTTAAAAATGGAAAAGACCTGTTTGCAGCCGTTTTTTGATGCGATTGTCTGCGCCCATGATTTTGGCCTGGCCAAGGAACAGCCGGGGTTTTGGGAGGCACTCCAGCAACGGCATCCGTTTGATAAACAGCGTACTTTGCTGGTGGATGATAGCCTGCGGGTGCTCGATTCAGCCAAACGTTTTGGGATTGCGCATTTAATAACCATCGCCAGGCCGGACAGTAAAAAGCCGGTCCGCGAAATTACCGGTTATCCGGTGATAGCGGATTTTCGGCAGTTGATGATAGCGTTATAACTCTTTGTTTGTTATTTTTATGCTAAGCAAGGAATTTAGCATAAGATTGGTTTAAAATGACAACATATAACAATATTATAATTATAATAAACCAAAGCTCCTGCTGTTCTAGCATGGCATTATTTTTACAGTGTATTTCTTGAGGTTCAATATGAGTAAAAAACTTCTTACCCTTAGTTGGAGTGCCGTGTTGCTCCTTACATCGCCTTTAACTCAGGCGGTAAGTAATTTGCCCGCTTCAACCAAAGTTCCTCTGGGAGTTGCAGAGAAGGTTTGTCCTGATAGCATTGATGCAGAATGGCGCAAAGAGCAGGTGATTGACGGGGTAAAAATTCAGGCTTCACAGCTTTGCAGCCCTGACAATCCTTACGATATCGCCGCGTTTGTAAAAGGCACAAACAACGTTTCTATGGAAACGTTAATGAACACGCAGCTGGCGGCTGATGCGATTACCATGTCAGACGACGTGGACGGTGACGGCGACCCTGACCATATCTTTATTAAACTGGAAGTGGCGGAGCTTAACGGTCATTCTCCCGACGGCAAAGACCCGATTACCACCTTTAATATTGCCCCCGGACTGCAACCGACATTTTGGGTTTTTGCCCCTAAAACCCGCGATATGTCGACCGAGAGCATTTACAATTCGGTCGCCAATCCCTTGCTGAGGGCACCATCACCCACTATTCGGGTTGAACAGGGCGATGTGGTTTGGATTACTTTGGAAAACACCCATTATTTGCCGCACTCTATTCATTTGCACGGTATTGACCATCCTTACATGGATCACAGCGGCGAAGGCAATGACGGCGTGGGACAAACCAGTAATATGGACGTGATGCCCGGCCAAAGCAAAACCTATGTAATTAAACCGCGTCAACCCGGCACCATGTATTATCACTGCCACGTACAGCCGCACACCCATATTCCAATGGGCTTGCAAGGCATTTTCGTGGTCGAAGAAAACCGCCCCAATAACTGGGTGCAAACTTTCAACGTCGGTGACGGACAAGTTCGTCATCCATCAGTGGCAGTGCTGGAAAAATATGCCCGCGAATACGACCTGCATTTTCAATCCGCAGACAAAGAACTGCATGAAGTGCTGGCCAGAAAATCCAACGACCCGCGTTTGACTGCCAAACACCTTAACCATGATTACAACATCACCAAATCAAACGACAATTATTTCATGCTGAATGGTCGGTCTTTTCCTTACACCTTAAGGGAATCACTGATTGAAATGCAAATGGGTGAAAAAGTTAAACTGCGGGTGCTAAACGGTCACACCGAAACTTTTGCGCTGCATATTCATGGCCACAAACCCACAGTCACTCATTATGACGGCGTTGATAACGGCCAAAGCTCTTATATCACCCGCGACGTGCACGGCATGGCGCCTGCACAACGGCTGGACTTATCATTGGAAGGCACTGATGACGGCTTGCATAGTTTTGGCGAAGGGGTATGGATGTTCCATGATCACGTTGAAAAGTCCTTTACCACCAACGGTATCGGCGAAGGCGGCGATATTAGCCTGGTAGTGTATAAAAAATTCCTCAACGAACAAGGCATTCCAAGTCTGCATGGCATGGATTTGTCACCGTATTTCACCAAAGAATTCTGGCAAGGCAAATATCCAATCTGGCAGGATTATGATAAATGGCAAAGCTTAGGCGTACCGGAAAGTGAAAAATCAAAAGAAGTTGCCGCTAAAAATCTGGAAATTGCCGCCAAAGCTCTGGAAACTGCGGCGAAAAAGCAAACTTCCGACGGCAGCGCTCCGGAAACCGCAACTGAAGAATCTTCAGGCTTTGGAAAATTATTGTCTGGAATTGTTTTGGGCTTACTCAGCTATTTATTGATTGCCAAGCGCGAAGTTATTTTCGGGCTGCTAAAAAATCCGAAAAAACCTTCTTAATCAGTAATTCAACCCATGGGCGCGAATCTATCGCGCCCATATCTGTAGTCGTTCAAATCTATCTAAACTTTGCCGGAAAATCAGGCAGGCAGTACAGGGCTCCCATGGCACTGCGTGAAAAGCATACTTAAAAATGAAAGACCAAAAATTACAAACGATAGGCAAAGCCCGCTTCATCCTGATTAGAAACCTGATTTTTGCCTGCTTAACCTCTGTACTGTTTTGGCTGCTGCTTTACGCGATTCTGTCGCCTGTGCCGAATATGACTGAACCTTTGGCGCGGTTAATTTTTGCCTTTAAATGCTGGGGGCTGGCAACTTTATTTTGTCTGATATTGGGAATCAATGCTGTCGCTTATGAGCGGCTTGGCTCTTCGTCATTCGTGAGCGCGTTGGGAGATGGTGAATCTTTGCGTCTGCGGATTAATCAGCGTTATTTACAACAGACTATTGAGCAAATGCTGGTTTTTATGCCCGGTTTGCTGATGCTGGCGATTTACTGCGACACCAGTGAGTCAATGCGGTTGGTGGAAGTCGCCACTTTTATGTGGATGGCGGCAAGATTGGTGTTTTGGCTGAATTACCATCAGGATACTCAAGGCGGTGTTCCTGGCATGATTGGTACACTGCAAAATTCAATTATCCTGCTGTATTGTTGCAGTCGTTTTAGTTATGAATTATGGGGAATGACCGGCGCGGTTTTAATAGTGAGTCTGTTTGTCAGCTTTCAGGTTTATTTGCTCAGTATTAATAAACTCTAGTTGCTTGATTTTAAAGTATAAAAATAATCAGAAACTTTTCAGCAGGCAAAAAAAATGCGGCTGATTAGACCGCATTAAAGGGGATATATTTTAGGAAGATATAAAAACAAAAAACTTAAGCTTCTTTAGGAGGAGTTGCTATATGTTTATAAGTTGTACACAGTTTAATACCTTCTCTTGTGCTTGGGAATGTGGCAAATTGTCACTGAGTCAAATTGTCGCAGGTGCTTTTTGTATTTGAGTTGCGAGATTGCTTAAGGCGGCGAACTCTTCCAATGTTAAGGTTTCAGCTCTGGCATCAGGTTTAATGCCGATGCTCGCGATTTGTTCTGCGGTTAAAAGGTTTCTTAATGAGTTGCGAATGGTTTTGCGTCGCTGTGAAAACGCATGGCTAACCAGCTGGCTAAAGCTTTCCATGCTGGAAATGGTTACCGGCGGTTGCGGATGAGGAATCAGGCGAATAATGGCAGACATCACTTTCGGAACCGGGTCAAAGCTTTCCGGCGGTACATCAAACAGCAATTCTGCCTGACAAAAATATTGCATCATCAAACTCAGCCGACCATATTGCTTGCTGCCCGGAGCAGCACAAATTCTGTCCACCACTTCTTTTTGCAGCATAAAGTGCATATCAGCGATGCAATGACTGGAATCCAGCAAATGAAACAACAGCGGCGTGGAGATGTTGTAAGGTAAATTGCCGATGATGTGGAGTTTTTCTCCTTCCTGTGCCAAACCAGCAAAATCAAAATTCAACGCATCCGCACTGTGAATGGTCAGTTTAGCCTGCGAGGTGAATTTTCGCTTTAACAACTCGACCAAATCCCTGTCTAACTCCACCACATCAAGTTGCAGGTTTTGCGCTAATAGCGGCGCGGTGAGCGCACCTTGTCCGGGGCCAATTTCCACCCAATGCTGATTTTCACTGAGCTGAAGATGGGCAATGATGCTGTAAATAATATTGTGGTCGTGCAGAAAATTTTGGCCGAAACGTTTGCGGGCTATATGTGTCATGGAATTTGAGAGAAAACAGTTAAAAGAGTGGCTAATAATCAGCTCCGCTTCATTTTACCGCGCCTGCCTGCTAAACCAGTGAAAAATCTTTCATGATTTGCCAGCGGAGTAGAAGACTTTTCTTTGTTTTGAGCTGATTACATGGGAAAATTCTCCTATCTTTCTTGTCTTTCCAGTCCTTGTGGACAAAACTCCGGGTATGAATGAGCATTTTTTAACCGATATTGAAATTAAGCAATTTAAATGTTTTACCGACTTTAAAGCCAGTGGTTTTAAGCGGGTGAATTTGCTGGGCGGAAAAAATAATATCGGTAAAACGGCGTTAATGGAGGCGATGTTTATTAATGTGCATTCAATTAATGTGAATACAATGATAACGGCTATTGGCATTATCAAGTTTAAGCGTGAAAAAGCAAATTTGATTTATCAAAAAAATGATGTAAATAAGAACTTAGACGCTACAAAGCGATATTCATCTGTATCTAATTTAAATACTAGAGAATTTTATCTATATGAAGAAGATGCTCAAAAACAATATCATTTTGTTATTAATGGTGTGACAAAAATTAATGCTAGGGATTTATCTATTATTACAAAACTCATTGATAATATTCGATTCATAGATAGTTTTGGAAGCTCTGACAAAAATTTTGTTAAAGTATATCAAAAAATACAACAACTTGATAAAGAAGAGGAGTTAAATAACTATATTCGAGAATTTGATGATAGCATTGCAACCTTTAAAGTAATTGGAGATAAACCACAATGTAAATCAAAAGGTGAATATCGAGATATTACCGAATTCGGCGATGGCTTAAAAAGTTACATAACTCTTATTTGTGCTTTATATGCTTGCGAAAACGGCTATTTATTTATTGATGAAATTGATAACGGCATTTATTACGAACATTTTGATAGATTATGGGAAATTATTTTAACGCTTTCAAAGCAAACCAATTGCCAGGTTTTTGCCACAACACATTCCAAAGAAATGCTGGAATCGTTTGCGCGAGTTGCTAAAAAATTGGATGAGCAGGATATTTCTTATACGCTTTTAGTAAAAAACAAGAAACAGGAATTAAAAACAATTTCTCTTGAATATAAAGACATCATTGATAGCGTTATCAACCAAGGGCATGAGGTTAGATAATGAAACCTATCTATATCCTGCATGAAGGAAATGCAAGAAAGACTCACGATAATAAACTCATTAGCTTATTGCTTGAAGATTTAATCAAAGAACTGCCTGAAATTGACTTGGATAACGTAGAATTTCATGGCATGGGTGGAAAAAGTAATTTCTTTAACCTGGAAAATTATAGTTCTTTGTTGAGACAAGGTGTTGAAACAGACCGAATAAAAAAGATATTGTTTGTTGTTGATGCAGATGATATAAAAAACGATGCACTTTACGGCGGATATGAAAATACCGAAAAAGCATTAAATAAAATCATCGCAGAATTGGGTTTTCAAGAAGTTTGCAGCACTTATATTATGTGTGACCCTGTGACAAAAATAGGCTATTTAGAATCTTTTATTTTATCCACTATTCCCGAACATCAAAAAAATTGTATCGAGCGTTTTTTGGAGTGCTCGCAATTCAAATCCAAAGAAAATCACAAAGCTATTCTTAACCAAATCTACAATATGGCATATCCAAATGCCCCTTACGATTTTAAGCACTCCCATTTTGAAGAATTAAAAACCAAATTGACAAACCTTTTCAAATGACCCCAGAACAATTTAACTCCTACGCCTCACAAAGCTATAACCGCATCCCGATAACCCGCGAAATTTTAGCGGATTTGGACACCCCGTTAAGCGCGTATTTAAAACTCGCTGACGGTGCGTATTCCTATTTATTTGAATCCGTACACGGCGGCGAACAATGGGGACGCTATTCCATCATCGGCTTGCCGTGCAAAACCGTGATTAAAATTCGCAGCCAGCAAATTGCCGTCGAAAATAACGGCAAAGTCACGGAAAGCTTAACTCACGATAAGCCGCTGGAATGGATTGAACAATTTAAACAGCAGTTCAACGTGCCGGATATTGCAGGCTTGCCGCGTTTTAACGGCGGATTGGTCGGCTATTTCGGTTATGAAACGATTGGTTATATTGAACCAAAACTGGCGAACTCGAATAAACCCGACCCGATTGGCGCACCGGATATACTATTGATGGTGTCGGAAGAAATGCTGGTGTTCGATAATTTGTCCGGCAAAATGTTGTTGCTCACTCATGCGAATCCAAATGAGGCGAATGCTTACGACAATGCTTTGCAACGCTTGGATGATTTAGTGGTGAAACTGCGGGAACTGAAAGCGCAGTCGCACAGTCACGACACCGTTAAGCATGTTGACGAAGAGCATTTTATTTCCGGTTTCACCCAGGAAGGTTTTGAAAACGCGATTGTCAAGGCGAAAGAATACATTACCAACGGCGATATTATGCAGGTGGTGTTGTCACAGCGGATGTCAATTCCGTACACCGCCGCGCCGCTGAATTTATACCGCGCCTTGCGTTGCTTAAATCCGTCGCCGTATATGTTTTATCTGAATTTGGAGGATTTTCATATCGTCGGCTCGTCGCCGGAAATTCTGGTTAGATTAGAAGATAACACCGTCACCGTGCGCCCGATTGCCGGAACGCGGCGACGTGGTTTAACGCCGGAACAGGATGTGGAACTGGAAAAAGATTTATTGGCTGACCCGAAAGAAATCGCTGAACATTTGATGCTGATTGATTTGGGGCGCAATGACACCGGACGGGTTTCTGAAATCGGCAGCGTGAAATTGACCGAAAAAATGGTGATTGAGCGTTATTCGCATGTGATGCACATTGTTTCCAACGTCAACGGCACTTTGAAGGCAGGAAAAAATGCCTTTGATGTATTGGCGGCGACGTTTCCCGCCGGTACGGTCAGCGGTGCGCCGAAAATTCGCGCAATGGAAATTATTGATGAATTAGAGCCGGTGAAACGGGGCATTTATGCCGGTGCGGTGGGTTATATTTCCTGGTCGGGCAATCTGGATACCGCGATTGCTATTAGAACGGCGGTGATTAAAGACCAGACTTTACATATTCAGGCGGGCGCGGGAATTGTTTATGATTCCGTGCCGCGTAACGAATGGGATGAAACCATGAACAAAGGCCGCGCGATTTTTCGGGCGGTGGCAATGGCGGAAGCAGGCTTGGACGGAGCAGGAAAATGAGCAAAATAAAGTTAGTGATGATTGATAACTACGACTCTTTCACTTACAACCTGGTGCAGTATTTCGGCGAACTGGGCGCGGATGTGACGGTGGTGCGCAACGATGAAGTGAGCATTGCCGATATTGAAGCTCTGCAACCGGATAAACTGGTGATTTCGCCCGGTCCTTGTACCCCGAAAGAAGCCGGAATTTCAGTCGAAAGTATTTTGCATTTTGCCGGAAAACTGCCGATTTTAGGTGTGTGTTTAGGGCATCAAAGCATCGGTTTTGCGTTCGGTGGCGATATTATTCACGCCAAACAGATTATGCACGGCAAGACTTCGCAGGTTTATCATCACAATGTCGGAGTCTTTAAAGGCTTGAGTAATCCGTTCACTGCAACCCGCTATCATTCGTTGGTCATTTCTCAGAAAACTATTCCTGACTGTTTGGAAATTACCGCCTGGACGCAGGATGAAAACGGCCAGATTGATGAAATTATGGGCGTGCGGCATAAAACGTTGGATATTGAAGGCGTACAGTTTCATCCTGAATCGATTTTGACCGAACATGGCCACGATATGTTGCGCAACTTTCTGGAACGCTAAATTTATAACAAGGAGTAGTTATGTGTTGGAGTGGTGAAGCGTCAGCCGTGCTGGCTGCAACTGGTTTTGGCAGTACCGCCTATTTCTATTACAAAGGCGAATCCAAAGCCTTGTGCGGTGCGCTGGCGTATTTTTCCTTGATGGAGTTATTGCAGGCTTACACTTATACCGTGATTGACCAATGCTTTAATCCCAATAATCAGGTCGCCACCTTTTTAGGTTATATGCACATTGCCTTCCAGCCGTTTTTTGTGAATTTGGTCTCCATGCACTTTATCCCGCAATCGATGCGTCACCGCATTGCACCTTGGGTCTATGCGCTGTGTTTTGCCGCTGCAACTATATTTATGCTGCGAATTTATCCGTTTACCGGCATTCAATATTGTTTTGACAAAAGCTATCTGTTTTTCACCGGCATGGAATTTGAAATGCCGTTTTGCGGCAAACAGATTTGTTCGAGTTCCGGGCAATGGCATATTGCCTGGGCGATTCCGGCAAATGGCAGTATTCACATGGCGAATGCTTATGTCTATGCGGCATTTTTGCTGCCGCTGTTATATGGTTCGTGGAAACTGACGCTTTATCATCTTGTCACCGGCCCGCTGCTGTCATTTTTAAGCACCAATAACATGAACGAATGGGCGGCGGTGTGGTGCTTATATTCCATCGGCTTGCTGTTGCTGCTGATAAAAACCCCGATTCGCAATTATCTGCACGTTGATAATTGGTATGGCTTACGGCTACCGGCGTTTTTGAGCGCAGAACCGCAACCGCATAATGAATAAGCTGATTAAAAGCTTTATTTTCACCGCCCTGCCTTGTGAAGCCAAACCGCTGGTGACGCATTTCAAGCTGAAAAAGGACAACAGCTCTCACCCTTTCGCCCTTTATTACAATGATAATACGGTGTTAGCGGTGAGCGGTTGCAGCAAAATAGCCATGGCTGCGGCAGTGGCTTATAGTCTGGCGAAGTTTCAACATTCAGCGCATCCGGTTTTAGTAAATGTCGGAATTGCCGGCCATAAAACGGCCAGTTTGGGCGATTTATTTGCCGCTCATAAAATCTCTGACGTGGAAACCGGCAAACATTTTTATCCGCAACTTGTCGCCAAGCTGCCTTGCCAAACATTGGCGATTAACACTGTGTCCATCCCGGAAACCAGTTATGCCGATGACTGTTTATATGAAATGGAAGCCAGTGCCTTTTATGAAATAGCGGTGCGATTTACGTCTGGCGAATTGATTCAGGCTTTTAAAATTGTCTCTGATAATCAGAAGTCATCAATTAACCAGATTGATGCGCAATTGGTCAGTGAATGGATTAATGCAAAAGTCGAAACCATTGTCGAAGGCATTAAGCAATTGGAATTATTGGCGCAGCTTTTGGAAAACAGGGAATCTGCTTATTATCAAATGGCATTGGAAAGATGGCATTTCACTGTGACTGCGCAACTGCAACTAAAAGCCCTCTTACAGCGTTGGGATGTATTGACAGACAACGCGAAACTGGATTTTTCAGAACGAGAATTGCAGCACGGCAAAGCGGTGTTGTTGTGGCTGGAACAGAAAATTAATGCCCTGGAATTTAGTTTATAAATCAGACCTTCCAGGTTTTTAAAACCTGGAAGGTCTTGCATTACATAAAACCGTGCTTAGTAATCGCCACCGATAAAATATAGCCATAACACGCCAATGCTCCAGCAAAAGCCCCCCAGCGTTTCGCACCTGTGGAACGCATGGTGAACACACCGAAGCCAATATAAGCCAGCAACACCATAAACTTGCTGATAATCCAGCCATAGTTTCCGCTGGCAATCCAATTGCCATTAAACACCAGCGTAATCCCGCTAAGCAGCAAAAGCGTATCAATCACATGCGGGGCGATTTTGAAAATTTTAGCGGTCAAAATTTCCGGCTTGAATTCTGACAATGCCACGCGTGCCACAAAACTGATAAACGACAGCAATACAAAAATGATATGGATAAACAACATGAAATTCACTAAAGGATGTAAATGATGAAATGGTTTTATTTATCCGCTTCTTTCGGGATAGATAATAAATGGCGCATTTTTTTGACTTTGGTCTTCAGATAACCTTTATTATCAACATTTACCTGCGCCTCCACAGGAATCCGCTGATTAACGGTAACACCGAGTTTGCGTAATTCTTCAATTTTATTCGGGTTGTTAGTCAGCAGATTAATTGATTTGATCCCTAAATTTTCAATCATCAGCGCGGCAATATCATATTCGCGCTCGTCGGCTAAATGACCAAGATGAATATTCGCATCCACGGTATCCAAACCGGCATCTTGCAGATTATAGGCTTTTAATTTTTGCAACAACCCAATCCCTCGTCCTTCCTGACGTAAATAAACCAGTACGCCACAACCGGCCTCATTAATCAGCTGCAAGGCCAAATCAAGCTGCTCGCCACAGTCGCAGCGACGCGAACCTAACACATCGCCGGTAAAACATTCGGAATGAATCCGCACCAGCACGTTATCTTTGCCCGCCACCTCGCCTTTCACGAAAGCGACATGTTCTTTATCATCAAGGGTGTTGCTGTAATAATGCAGAATGAATTCGCCATGTTTGGTGGGAATTCGGGTTTGGACTAAATTTTCTAATTTTGCTTTCACAGGCAGGATGACTCTCTCTAAAACTTGCGATTATTTTACTACTGTTAGATAGAAAAGTTTGAATGATTCCATGTTTAATTCTTGCACCAAACAGGTGGCTTATAGACTAAAATGTTTGCCATTATCAGCACTTCGCACTTAAAGAGGAAACATGATGACAGACACAACAAAACTTCGTTGGGGAATTTTAGGCGCAGCACGGATTAACGAACGCTTGATGCCTGCGATTGTGGCAGCCAGCAATGCAGAATTGGCGGCGATTGCCAGTCGGCGCGAAGGCGCAGCTGCGGAAACGTTAGCAAAGTATGCACCTCAGCAACAGGGCGTAAAAACGTATGATAGTTTAGAAGCCTTGCTGGAGAATGATGAAATTCAGGCCGTTTATATTCCGATGGCAAATCAGGAACACGCCGCATGGACATTAAAGGCTATTGAAGCGGGCAAACATGTCTTGTGTGAAAAACCAATGGCGTTGACTGTGGCGGATATTGAGGCGATTGAAGCCGCAGCCCAACGAAAAAATGTGAAAGTGATGGAAGGTTTTATGTACCGCTTTCATCCGCAACATGTGCGGGTGCTGGAAATCATCAATAGCGGCATTATCGGCGAAGTGCGTTCGGTGCGGGCCAGTTATTCGTTCATGATGCGTCCTGCGCGGATGTATCGGCTGGCAGAGAATGTAGAACACGGCGGCGGCGCAATGTGGGATATTGGCTGTTATGCGATTCATTCACTGCGGATGTTTTTTCAGCAAGACCCTTTAGCAGTGACTGCCATTGCGAAATATATCGACAGCGGCGCAGATATTGCCACCAGCGGGATTCTGGATTTTGGCGACGGCAAATTTGCGCATTTTGATTTCAGTTTTGAACGTGCCCGCCGCTGTGAATATGAAATTATCGGCAGCAAAGGCGGAGTGAAATGTCATGTGGTTTGGCAATTGCCGGGCACGGGTGATGTACCGGTGATTTCCTGGTGGACAGAAGCCGGACAGCAATGCGAAGAACGCTTGCCTGCCTCGAATCATTTTAATCTGGAAATTGAACATTTCAGCAACTGCGTACTGTCAAATACTGCACCGCAATTACCGCTGTCTGATGCCAAAAGCAACTGCCGCACGATTCTGGCCGCGTTGCAATCCACCAAACAGGGGCGTGTGGTGCGTCTGGATGAGATTTAAGGTTCAGGCTCTCTGTTTTTCGGATTAATTAACGAGGTATACAAATGCTGTTTTTTCCTGAGTTTATGCAAGCCATGATTGTGGCATTAATGATTGCCGTGCCAACTTGCGCTATTTATCAGCGGGCGGGATTCAACCCGATGTGGGCGGCGATGTTGTTTATTCCTGTGTTCGGGGTATTTTTTGTGGTTTTCCATTTGGGCTGGTTTCCCTGGCCTAACCAGCAAAATAAACAAGCAGGAGAATAAAAATGGAGATTGTTTTAGGTTTTTTGTTTGCCGCTTTTGTTTTCTGGCTGTTGGCGAGAATTTTGCAAAAAGCCGGTTTTGATCCGCTGTGGATGCTGGTGATGGTGATTCCAGTGGTGAATGTGATTATGGTCTGGGTATTTGCGTTTGCCGATTGGCCGAATTTGCAGAAAAGCAAGCGTGAGATATGATTTTTTTGGGGGATTGATCTTTACCTCAGCTAAACCGAACCAATAAATAGCCTTACTTGGAGCGGCGACGACTATCATAGCGATTTAACACACAAAACCGCCTGTGTTTTTGCCAACCGACGGTTTTGTACAATTTTCTGGTTTTCACGTTACAACACTAACAAATCTTGCCCACATTCGGTATGTACAACTTTACCTGAGCGTTGCAGAACAAAAAAACCGCGTTTTAAGGCTTCATTTTTAGCCTCGTCATAGATGTGAAATGAAGCAATTGCGCCATAAAGTTTGTATTTTTCATAAACCGGAAACAGCTTTTTAAAATTGCGCATTTTTCGTTCCAGTTTTTCTAAATCGCTTTCGTGCGCTTTGTATTTCACCTCGACAATACCGATTGCATCGCCGTTAGTCATTACAATATCATATTCTTCTTCGGTTTTACCGCGCCGTTTCTGTTCGTTTTTGGCAATATCATCAAAACGGATTGAACCTAAATGCGGGTCTTCGGCAAGGCTGTTGTAAAAAAATTCTTCGGCAACAAAGCCTTGATTTTTACCTATATTGCCAACTAAATCACTTACCTCTTTGATTTTTTTATCAGTTTCTTTAAATTTTTTACTAACTTCTTTAAAGTTTAAAGCTATTTGCTCGTCGGTTTTTTGTTGGGCAATAGCAAGACTTGCTACCAATTGTTTTAACTCTTCATCTGTCATTCCATGCCTCCTGTCAAATTCAGTTTTTTAGGGCGAGCACGTTTTTTTGCCTGCCATCATGCGTTGGAAAAAAGATGTGCAAAACATTGCTAACCGGCTAAATCAGCCAGCATTTGTTCAAGTGCTTCGGCGAGCTGTTCAAAGGTGAATTTTTCAAACTTTTCCACCCAGACCACAATATTGAACGTATCCTCTTCAAACCCTAAAAAGCTTTCCAGCTCCATCGCAAAATCAACCGCATCAATACTGGCGGTTAATAGCTCTTTGACCCGATAGCTGTTGATTTCAGCAATCTCTTTATGCACGGTGTTTTTAACCAGATAATCCTGCATAAAGTTTAAAATATCCACCTTGTTCATTTAGCGTACCTTTCTTAGACAACCATAAATTACGTTAAAACCGGCCCCCATCGTCAACAGATTAATCGCCTGGTTTGCACTTTCAGCATTCGCAATCTCTTTCAGTATATACATAATGCTGGCGCTGCTCATATTGGAAAACTTTTCATAATGCGCGACAGAAGGGGCAATAGCATCACGCGACAGCCCCAGTTTTTTAGATAACTTTAACAGCAAAAGAATTCCTGCCGGATGAATGCACCATTGTTTATTGGCTCGCCAGGTCTGCTCGGTGTGCTTTAACACTTCCAGAACATAAGCCTGCACATCGCGGTTGAATGTGGTCTCATCCGCCAATTCAAAGGTATAGTAATTTTCATAACCCCAGTGAATCAACTCCAACCCATCTACAGCTTTTTGGGTATAGTGAATTTGCTCCAACTCGAGAGCCATCTCGCCCTGCTCCAGATCGGAAGAAATCCAAAGTGCCGCCGCGCCATCGCCAAAAGTACAATTGCCCTGCCAGACATCGGTTTTTTCAGACTGCAAATTTGCTAAAGTGCTTGGCACTTCGATGGTAACCAGCAAAATATTTTTAAAATTTGCCGTTAAAGATTTAGCCAGATTGAGCGCTTTTACACTCCCAGTGCAACCGACATGGCCAAAATCGACCATTAAGCAGTGTGCTGGAATTAAATGCGGAAGATGATGGGCAAGGCGATAGCTGATGCTTGGCATGATGTTGCCGGTGGCGCTGACTGTTATCACAGCATCAAAGCTGATTTTTTTATCGGCGAAAGCCTGCGAAATTTGCGTAACAAGACCGGCAATCGCCTCTTCTACGCCGCGTTCAAAACCGCAGGCTTTTTCCTGAAAGCTTTTAAAGTCCAACCAGCCGTCAACGACGCGACGGGTGCGTTGTCCAACCAGAAAAAATCTGACCGCCTTGTGCAGTTTTTCCTTATCTTCAGAGCCTAAGCTCAACCTGTCGATAGCAGCTTCATAATAATGGAGCAGTTCAGCGTTTGAGTTGAAACAACCTGTTTCCAACGTGAATATACTGTTAATGTAACGAGGGATATCCAAATTCAAGTCCTTGTAGAGATGTTCAACACTGCATCGAACAGTGTCGAAAATTTTCCAGATGCTTTAGTTAATTTTTTCAATTTTAAACCAGCAGCCATTTCAAAAAAATCAGCACATATTTGAATTATAACATATTAAAATATAAGTATTATTTTGATAAACCGCTATGGCGTGGTTAAATTATCTCCCACACGATAAGGTTAAAAGCAGAGGGGCTGCATCAAAACAGCACCCACGATTGCAGAAATTGATACAGATGTTGCCCAAATGCGTTTTATTCACCGTCAAACCAGCCACCAGAGATTTTAAAGATGAAAAAAATCATTGCCATCCTCGCATTTATGCTTTTTATCAGCGGCTGCCAGTTTCAAAAACCGGAGTATCTGAAAATGGTCACAGCTGCCGATTTAAACAAACTGATGCAGAGCCAAGATATATTTTTAGTGGATGTCCATACACCAGAGCAACAACATATTAAAGGCACCGATCTTTTTATCCCTTATGACGAAATTGAAAAATATCAGGACAAACTGCCGAAAGATAAAAATACCGCCATTTATCTGTATTGCAAAAGCGGACGAATGGCAAATGCGGCGGCCAGATCGCTAAATGAACTGGGCTATACCGACTTAACCAATCTTGAGGACGGCGTAAACGCCTGGCAAAAAGCCGGTTTCGCTTTTCAATAACGCCTCAAGCTGAATAGCAAACAGTATTTCAATAGCGCTCGTTCCCAAACTTCTGGCGTGGGAACGAGGCAAACCAGCGCACATCACTCCTGCGGATAACCCAAGCGTTTCTGTGCTTCGGTAAGCGGAAAATAATCGACTTCCGCCGCCCCTGAACAGCTGCCGTCCTGATTATAATCAAACGGATTATCCAAATCGCGAATCAGCCGAATCATATAAACATAAACCAAAGAAATCGCCCCGACCACCAGATATTGGGCAATCGGGTTCTTAAAATTGGCGAATACCAGCAAACTCAAGGTAATCGTGACAAAGACCTCCAGCAGCGCATAACCGGTTTGAATAAAATCGGTACGGCGAATCACATCCAGACGGGTGATATTGCGTCTTAAGGTATCAATGCTTTTCAGGACATTATTTTTAAACACCACTGAGGCCTCGGTCGCCACAATCATTTCCCGCATCAGGGCATAACTTTTTTCCGCAGTTTCACGGTTAAATAACCAGCTCATCACCGCCGCATAAAGTTTGGCATTAAGCTGTTTCAGCGTGGCAAAATCAGCCTCGCTAAACAGTGAAACATCGGCGTGAATGCAATCATCAATGGCCTGCAAAGCGCACGCCAGCTCGCCCGGCAGTTTCTCGCCCTCTTTATAATCCGCCATAATCCCTGCCAGCATAAAACCAATCACCAAAGCGGTGGCAGTAATAATCGGCGCGGTATCGGAAAATTCCAGCAAGGGCGGAATATGCAAAATTTCCGCCCGAATAAAAGTACATAGCAGAATGACAATCACAAACGGCAGGGTTGTCAGCATCAGTTTCCATTTAATCATCATCAGTATCCTTAAAGTAACCAGAAAAAAATCTTAACAGCCCGGCTATTTTAGCGGCTGTTTCGGTGTTTATTATAGTGATTGCTATCAAAATCCACCTCATGCTATTAACATAGTCGGTCATATTTTTGCTGAACTCATCTCGATAAAAAATACGCCATGAATCACCGAACTTCTGTTTTTAAAGTGTTAATTTTGCTGGTTTTAACCTCATTAACCACCGCAGTTTCTGCCGCGCCAGCCCGCCAGACGGCGAAACTGGTTGCTGAGCATGAAATTTCACAAGACAGTCTGGAAAATAAAATCAACGCCTTAAAGAACAGAACCGATCTGGATGAGGCTCAGAAAAACAAGTTATTGGGATTTTACCGCGCCGCCAATGAAAACCTGCGCAATGATGAGTGGTTTCAGTTTTTGGCCCAAAGCTATCAGCAGGCGATAGAGCAATCGGCGGGCAAACTAAAAGAACAGCAAGCCAAGCTGAATAATTTTCAAGCGCAGCAAACCAAAACGCCGGAAATTTTTAACCGGCTGTCGGTCGAACAACTGGAGCAACGTCTGGCCCTGGAAAAAACTAACTTGAATAATCTGGAAACCCAACTCGCCAAGCTTGAAAATGAGCTGACTTTTCAGGAAGCGCGGGAAACAGAAATCAGACAGGAAACAGAAGCGGCAAAACAGGCTTTGGATGACAGCGACAAAAACAGCGAAATCCTCAAACTGTTAGCTGAAACCGAGTTGGAACGCGAAGCCCGGCAGTTGCAGATTAAAACCGCCTACAATAAATTGACCAGCCAACTGAAAATGCTGGGCCTGGAAGCGATTAGTCATCCGGCGCGGGTGGAACTGTTAAAAAGTCAATTGCAATTGCTGATGCTGCAAAAACAGGCGCAGTTGCCGGTTATTAGCGAAATTGAGCGCAATCTCTCAGAACGGCAACAACTGGAAGCGCAATCTTTAAAAAACAAACTGCTGAAAATTGAAAAGCAAAGTCTGCATAAACATCCGACCATCCAAGCATTGACCAAGGAAAACATCAGTTACAGTTTTGAGTTGCAAACTATCAGCACCAAGCTGGAAAAAAATAATCAGGAAAAAGAGTTGCTGGAGGCAGAAGCGCTGGAGATAGAAAACGATTTCAAAAACGCCGAAAAGAAAATCACTCTGGCAGGATTGAGTCCGGCATTGGGAAAAATCTTGCGCGAACAGCGCTATAAACTGGCCGCAATTGACCAGTTTAATCAGCAAAGCGAATACATTCAGAATGAAACCGCCTTAACCAGTCTGGCTGAATTTAAACTGGAAACCCGACTCAAGGAACTGGCTGATTCTGAAGTGGAACTGCAAAGGCTGATGGCCGGACAAACCATGCCGGACAATACTTCCCGCCCCGCTGTTGAAGCCGAGTTGCGGCAATTGTTAAGCGAGCAAAAAGAGTTGCTGAATAAACTCAGCAAGGCTGATGCAAGTTATTTGCGCAGTCTGGGCGATTATGATTTTGCCAAGCAGCAAATCTTAAAACAGGCCGGGAAATATGCTTTGTATCTGGATGAGCGGCTGCTGTGGGTACCCAGCTCCGCACCTATCAACAAGGCTTATTTCCTCAACTTATATGATGCCGGAAAATGGCTGCTGTCGCTTGCCAACTGGCAGAAAGCCGCTGTTAATTTGTTTAACAGCATGGTTAGCAACTCCTTTTTTACTTTTTTAGCGGTGTTGCTGATTGCCACATTGCTCCGTTATCAACAGCGCTTGAGCAAAAAAATCACTGGCATCGGGATAAAAGTCGGTTTGATTTATAGCGACCAGTTTCATTTCACTTTGTCGGCATTGGCTTATACCGTCATCACTATTTTGCCGGTGCCGTTGGCATTATTCTTTGCCGGCTGGTTGCTGGAAAGCGGTGCGCAATCGGCAGATTTCAGTCTGGCAATCGCCAAAGGTTTGCAGGCGACCGCGCCGCCCTGGTTTTTTCTGCATCTGTTTTACCAACTGTTTGCACCCTATGGGATTGTAGAGAAACATTTTAACTGGCAAACCCAAACCACCCTGTTACTTCATCAGCAAATTGCCTGGGCGAGACGCATTGTGTTGCCGGCGATTTTTTTGATGAACATGGCGAATGCCTCAAAAAACACCTTGCACAGTGACAGCCTGGGGCGGCTGGCTTTAACCCTGATTATGCTGGTGATAATGCTGTTACTGGCGCGAATCTTGAATCCTGAACAGGGCATATTGCAAAACCTGATTAAGGAAAAACCGACAAGCTGGCTGGCGCGGCTGCATTATCTCTGGTACGGCAGCGTATTTGCAATTCCGTTGACCGTAATCGGCTTTGCTTTGGCGGGCTATTATTTAAGTGCGCTGGAGCTGGAGCAAAAACTGGTAGTGACATTACGGCTGTGCTTTGTGATTATCATTGTCCATGAAATGATCGTGCGCTGGCTGACGCTGGTAAACCGGCAGCTTGCCCTGAAAAATGCCCAGCAAAAACGCAAGGCCGCCCTGCTCAGCACCAAACACCCCGCTGCAACTGAGGCAGAAAAACCGGAATTGGCGTTGCTGGATATTCCCACCATCAATCAGCAAACCAACAAACTGCTAAACGTTTTCATCGGCATCAGTTTGTTAGCAGGCCTCTGGATGATTTGGAGAAACATTTTGCCGGCCTTTTCGTTTCTGGATCAAATTGTGTTGTGGCAGCATTTGGCCGTGATTGACAAGCAGGAAACCCTGCAAGCCGTTACTTTGGGGAATTTGTTGCTGGCAGGCGTTTATCTGTTTGTGATGCTGGTTGCGGTGAACAATTTTCCCGGTCTGCTGGAGATTTTGATTTTAAGACGCTTTTCCTTTGAACTGGGCAGCCGTTACGCGATTAATCAACTCAGCCGTTATGTGCTGATTGCGGTGGGGCTGATTTTTATCATCAATGAACTGGGCGGCAGCTGGTCGCAGGTGCAATGGCTGGTGGCCGCACTTAGCGTCGGCTTGGGTTTTGGTTTGCAGGAAATTTTTGCCAATCTGGTATCAGGGATTATTTTGTTATTTGAACGGCCAATTCGGGTTGGCGATACCGTAACCATTGGTGATGTCAGCGGCAAAGTCAGTCAGATTCAGATGCGGGCTACGCGGATTGTCGATTTTGACCAGAAAGAGCTGATTGTGCCGAATAAAACTTTTATCACCGATAAGCTGGTGAATTGGGCGTTAAGCAGCCAGATTACCCGACTGGTGATTCCGGTTGGCATTGCTTATGGTTCCGATGTGGATCTGGTGTGTCAGGTGCTTTCTGAGGCTGTGAACAGTACGCCATTGGTGTTGGCAGAACCCAAGCCGGATGTGTGTTTTGTCGGGTTTGGGGAGAGTGCGCTGATGTTTTCAATTCGGGTGCACGTCAGTGAGTTGGGACATAGAATGCCAGTGTCACATGAGTTGCATGTGCGGCTTTATAAGGCCTTGGCGGAGAATAATATTGAAATTCCGCTGCCACAGCGGGAGATTCATATTCGCTCTTCGGTTTAAGCAAGCCATTCTTTGCGTTCTTTTCCTGCACGGATGCAGCCCTCACGCAGGGTACTTTTATAGAAAACTATGTCGGCTATCCATAATAAATTCTTGCCTTAATCCGGTTTTCCTTTTTGTGTGCCGTGTTTTTATACAAAAGGATTAATAATTTGCAGTTTTCCTTCTATGATTTGCTGATGCTGCATGTCTTCAGAATAAATGGAGTCACAATCGGCCTCTAACGCACTGGCTAAAATCAAGCTATCCCAATAAGAAAATCCGTATTTTAATTTCAATTGATGAGCTAATCGAATGGTTGAAATTGCAATGATTTTAATCTCACAGATGCTGATAATTATTTCAATGTTGTCTTGAATTAAGTTGTCTGCGATTTTCTTTTTCAGCATAACGCTATAGTATTCATTTAAAACCTGAGTACTGCTGGTTAAAGAGGGTAGTGTTTCCAATAATTCCAGAGCAATAGCGGATTTTTGATTCTCATCCTGAAAATGCGCATAAACCCAAATATTGGTGTCAATGAAGCTATTGACGGTCATATAATTCGTCCCGTTTAGGCAAGTCAATATTTTCTACGCAAAAACGGTGTGCGTAAACTTTTCGGCGTGGTTTTAGGGTTTGTTTTTCGTTGTCACGCAGAATAATCACGGTGAATTTTTCGCCGGTTGAAATGGGAACATTGTTGATGGAAAAACTGTGTGAGTTATCCATAATAAATTCTTGGCTTAATACAATTTGCATGGCGTTTTCCTTTTTGTCTGGTATGTCTTTTATAAAAAACGTTTGTGTGTTGCGTTTAATTTCATGTCGGCTTATTACTTGCTGATTATCTTTAAATCCGTGCCATCCTGTTCAAAAAAAATCGCGGCTAGGGGCTATCGCCCCTAGAACCCCATATTATCTGCGCTCAAGCCATCTGCTTTTACATCATAAAGTTTGGGTTTGCAGAAATTAAAGAGAAAAAGAAAAAAGAGTATAGATTTACATCCTGGAAATACGAAAACCCAAGATGAAGCTGCGGTAAGTCGGATAGCTCCTGTTACGATAGGCAGAACGCAACCACCTCGGGCGGCTGAACCACGAACCGCCGCGAATAGCACGCAGCGTACCAGAACCGCTAGAGCATTTTGTTTCATTGCCATCATAATTTTCAGAATAGTCTGAGCAAGTCCACTCCCACACATTCCCTGCCATATCATGCAAGCCCCAAGAATTGGCAGGAAATGAGCCAACCGCTGTAGTTTGCCGACGATAAACACCTTTTTTGCCCTTCCCGTAAACACCATTACCATTGTAATTGGCTAACTCCGTAGAAATGGTTTCTCCACAGGAAAACGGCGTGGTTGTTCCCGCACGACAAGCGTATTCCCATTCGGCTTCAGTGGGCAAACGATAGTTTTTATCGGCTTTAGCGTTCAGTTTTTGCAAAAATTCCTGCACATCATTCCAGTTTACCGTTTCAACCGGCAAGTTATCGCCTTCAAAACTGGAAGGATTGTTACCCATCACCTGTTGCCATTGCGCCTGCGTGACTAAATATTTCCCCAAATAAAAGCCTTTTTCAATCGTCACCTGATGCAGTCTTTCATCATCGCTTCTTCCCTCCTCACTTTCAGGACTGCCCATCATAAACGTACCGGGTTTGATAAAGACAAACTCCATCCCCGTAACCGGACATTGCCAGGTTGCAGGCGGTTCGGCAATGGTTTTTGACGGCGTAATAATCACCGGCGGTTCTGGTTTTAGACCTTCCAGGTTTTTAAAACCTGGAAGGTCTGGCTGACTGGAAAGTTTGTCCCATTTTCTAACAAACTCAACCGATTCAATTTTGCTTTCATAAACAGCCAAAACCAACTCATACTGCTGTTTTTCAATAGCCGAAAAGTCAGATTCCTTTTTTTCAAGCATGTCCAGAACAGCCAGCAAAATATCTCTCGCTATTCGCTTCTCCTTTTTCAAATCAAGAAAAAACGCCTCCAGTTTTTCATTTTTTTCCTTGCGCGAATCACGCCCACTTTTGGCAACAACCATTTCTCCCGTTTCATTTTTCCCAAATCTTTTTGGTATTTGATTCGGATTGTCCTCTGTCACTTTTTTCGACACATAGCGAAACAACTCATCAATTGAAATCCAGCCATTGCCATCTGTATCTGCCGCCCCAGTCTCCAAGCCGTCAATCAAATGTTTGGTAAACAAACTAAACCGACTATCTGCCGTTTTATCAATTGCCACTTGGTCATTCGAGGTCGCGGTAATCAAAAACGTCCCCGTTACCTTGTCATTGATGGTTTGTAATTGTGAAGGAATATCGCCCTTAAACACCGCGCCCGCCGCGCCGCTATAACAACAATCCAGAATAATAATGATTTTTTTGCAATAAAAGGTGTTAATCAGCTCATAAATCTGATTAAACGACACAGCGGTGGACTCCAATAATTCCGACTCGGTATCGTGCGCGGATAAAAACAGATTGTTGCGGTTATTCGGCAAGCCATGCCCCGAATAATACAGCAACACCAAATCATCCTTCCCGGCGGCTTTTAACACCCGATTAATTTCGCGGGCGACTTGTTTGCTTTCCGCATTCACCAACACGCTGATATTGTCCGCCAAAAACTGGCCGCGATTTTCCGCCGTTAATACCGCTTTCAAGCCCTCCACATCCTGCGGCGGACAAGATAAAGGCTTTAAACTCGGCTCATTGGGAAATTCGCTATTGCCGATGAGAACTGCGTAATTGGTCATGCTCTATTATCCGTTTGGAAGTCTATTTAGCTATTCAAGCCAGTAAAAATCTGCTGAACTTCTTTAGTGCCGATATTTTTCCCTGTCACCTTGATAACTGTTCCGTCAGGTTTCTGTACCATGATTTCCAGAGACGACTCCCGATTGATATAAGTATCTAAGCAAAAGTTATCAGGTATTTACTACCAAAGCTTGAAAGCACTTCTAAAACGGATTTTTTCAAATTGTCATAGCTAAAATAGCTCGACAAAGGCAACCACTGATATTTCACATTGCGCCAGAGGATTT
>CAIQWF010000219.1 GCA_903875455.1 uncultured Pseudomonadota bacterium | reverse complement strand
TTTTGAGGGCTTCGTTGTATTCTTTCCAGTTCTTGGTTTGATATTTTTGCACAGAAGGTTGGGTCATAATGCTACTTTAGGGTCTGCTTGTTGTTCCCGAAAGTTTGCTTTATTTGGTCGATTTGTGCAACAAAGCCATTGGCGGTGAAAGTTGAAGATATACAGCAGGAAATTATCCAGTTTAAACCGCATGTGATTCATTTTAGCGGTCATGGTAAAGAAGGGGCGTTGGCTTTTTCAAATTCTGAAGAAAATGTTAATTGGGTTGATATTGAGGCATTGCGCGGACTTTTTGAAATTATCGCCACTCATGTTGAATGCGTGGTTTTAAATGCCTGTTATAGCGAAACCCAAGCGGAAATTATTTCTGAATACATTGATTATGTGATTGGAATGGAAATCAAAATCGGTGATATTGCAGCAGAAAATTTTTCTACAGGTTTTTATACCGCGCTTTTTAATGGCGATGATTATCTAACAGCTTATGAGCACGGCAAGCAGGCCATACGCTTGGCTGGGATGGATGAGCAGGTCGATATTCCGAAATTAAAAAAACGCCGTCAAACTTTTGTTCCCAATTTCAAACACGATGTTTTTATCAGTTTTGCTGATGCTGAAAAGCAATGGGCAGAAGAATTAACAGATTATTTGCGCAAACAGCTACGGCAAAAACTGGAAACCGCAGACGGCTTTCAGCTTTATACCGGCAATGATTTGCAGCAACTGGAACAGTCCGCATCCTTGCTGGTTATTGCTTCCCCTGCGTATTGCGAACAATATCAAAACCGCTTTGCCGAGTTGGAAAAAGCCGCGAAGCAGCGTCCGGTTTTTTTGGTTGAAACGGATATGTGCAATCCGCGCCCGGAATTTTTAAGAGGTTTCACCCCGCATAAATTCTGGCTTTACGATGAAGCGGCAGGGATGATGCAAAAAATAACCGGGGATAGTTATTTTGCCAAAGCCAATGAACTGGTTTTAGCCATCACCCATCAGTTAAAAGAGTTAAAAAGCCAGCAGCAGCATGAAAAAGCAGTGGAAGAGCAACGCCAGCAGCAACAAAACGCCAGAGACATTAACAGCGACATAGACGCATTGGTTTTTTTACACAGTTCTCCAGAAGACTTGAGCCTGACAGCGGAAATATTGCCTCTTTTGAAGGAAAACGGCATTGATTATATGCTGCCATTGCCACGTTCTGAAACAATAAAGGCAGAGGAGATATGTCAGGATATTGAAAACAACATCCGAAAATGTGATGCCGTGTTGATTATATACAGGGAGTCTTCCCCTGTCTGGATACGCGATCAGCTTATTAGTTGCAGAACTTTACAGCGCGAACGCAAAACACCGCTAAAAATCATTGCGGTACACAAGGCCAAACAAGATGATTTAAGTTGCAGCTTAAAAAACTTTCAGATTTATGATTGCCCGCCTGATGATGTTAAAAAATATTTTCCCCATTTTGTTGAGGCGTTAAAAAAATGAGCGAACAACCTTATATCGGCTTACGCCCGTTTGAACGCACTGAAACCGATATTTTTTTCGGGCGTAAGCAACACCGCAACGAACTCATTAACCGTTTGGGTTCTGAACATTTTTTAGCGGTGATAGGCACGTCGGGCTGTGGTAAATCGTCGTTAGTCAAAACCGGCTTGATTCCAGGCTTGGAAGCGGGGTATTTAGCGCAGGCTTCCACGCACTGGCGGATTGTGGAAATGCGCCCCGGCCATCAGCCGTTTAAGGCATTGGCTGATGGTTTATTTAAGGAATTGCACGATGTTTTAGCCCCGCATTACACGGCAGAAACTTTGCAACAGGCTTTGCGGCAAGGCTCATTAAGTCTGCATGAACTGTTAATTGCGCATCCGTTACCGAATAACGCCCAGTTGCTGATCGTGTGCGATCAGTTTGAGGAAATTTTCCGTTATTTCAAACAAAACGAAGCAAGTGCCGAGGCGAGTTTGTTTGTCAGTTTGCTGCTGGGCAGCAGTCAGGCTTATCCGGTGTCTAAAGAAATCACGTCGCATTCGATGTATGTGGTGATAACCATGCGCTCGGATTTTTTGGGCGATTGTGCGCAGTTTGCAGGGTTGGCAGAAGCCATTAATCAGGGCTTGTATTTAACGCCGCGTTTGAATCCGCAGCAGTTGCGCTCCGCGATTGAAGAGCCGGCGTTCATGTTTGATGGCGAAGTGGAACCGGAATTGGTGGTGAAATTATTGGAGGATGTCGGTAATAACCAAGACCAGTTGCCATTGTTGCAGCATCTGTTGATGCGGTTGTGGGATGAAGCAACCAATAAAAACCGCTCAGCCGTTCACCCTGAGCTTGTCGAAGGGTTAGAGCTTGTCGAAGGGTTAGAGATTATCGAAGGGGATGCGGTTAGGACGTCCGTAGTTCGACAAGCTCACTACGAACGGTTTAACCATGAACAAGCTATTGTTATCAGTTTTGCTGATTATAAAAAACTCGGCGGTTTAAGTCGTTCTGATAATTCTGAAAATGCGCTCTCACGTCACGCCGACGAGGTGTTGAACGAATTAAGCGCAACGCAACAAACGTTTGCCAGACTGATTTTTTGTCGCTTGACCAACTCAGAAACCGGCAAAACGGACACCCGCAATCCAACGAAGGTGAAGGAATTAACTGCCTTAACCGGTTTGACGATTGAAGAATTAAGCGAGGTTTTAAAACCGTTTCGCCAAGCCGGTCGCTGTTTTTTGATGCCGCCGGAAAATGTGGCGTTAAAAGAGGAAACGGTGATTGACATTTCGCATGAAAGTTTGATTCGGCAGTGGCAAACCTTGCAACAATGGGTCAAAGAGGAAGCGCAAGCCGCGCAGACCTATCGGCATTTGCTGGAAGGCGCGTTGCGCTATCGCAATCAGCAAGTCGGGTTGTTGCAAGAACCGGAATTAAGCTTGATGTTGCGCTGGCAGAAGGATTTTAAACCGACGGCGGCCTGGGCGATGCGCTATGGCAAGTATGAGGAGGATTTTCCCAGGGCGTTGGCGTTTTTAAAGAAAAGTGCGAAGTGGCGGCGGGTGTGGCGGGTTGTTTATGGCGTGATGGTATTGGCAATCACTGTTTTAGCGGGCGTGGCAACGTTGAAATGGCAGGAAGCGGAACAGCATAAAAAACTGGCTCAAGAAAAACAGCAGTTTGCCGAAAAACAAAAAAATCTGGCAATGGCTGTGATTAGTCAATTTACCTACAACATTCCTGAAAAATTAGCGAATATTCCACAAACGAGTCAATTAACCGCCGAAATTTTGGAATATAACATTGCCTCGTTAGAACAAATTTTCGCCCTCAATCCTGATGATAAAAAAACGCAACGGGAAAGAGCGGTTAATTTTGGTAATGTTGGTGATATATATTTGAACGTTTTAGGGAATGTCAACAAGGCTTTGGAATATCTCAAAAAAGCCGTAGAAGTCCATCAACACATCGCCAAAGCCGACCCGCAAAACAGTCAGGCGCAACGGGATTTGTCCGTGAGTTTTGAAAAACTTGGCAATGTCACTTTACAGTTAAACGACACGCAACAGGCGTTAAGCTATTATCAGCAGGATTTAAAAATCGCTGAGAAAATCGCCAAAGCCGACCCGCAAAACAGTCAGGCGCAACGGGATTTGTCCGTGAGTTTTGAAAAACTTGGCAATGTGACTTTACAGTTAAACGACACGCAACAGGCGTTAAGCTATTACAACCAAGCTTTAAAAATCCGTGAACACATCGCCAAAGCCGACCCGCAAAACAGTCAGGCGCAACGGGATTTGTGGGTGAGTTTTTATAAATTGGGCATGGTTGAAAAAACACGGAAAAATAAAGCCCAAGCCAAAGCCTGGTTTAATCAAGCCTTGCCGATTGCGCAAAAATTGGCGCAGGATAAAATGAATGCTAAGGCGCAGGATGATTTGCAATGGCTTTTGAACACGATGAAAGGATTATAGGATGATCAGGATTAATTTGGAGAAAACAAAATGACCAAAGTTGAAATTGAAAGGCAATTAATTAATGAAATTCATTACCTGCCTGTTGACGTAATGGAAGCCATGTTAAAACTGGCTCTTTCCATAAAAAACATGCGCGTACAAGCACCGGCAAAATTCGATAACTTTGCCGATTTTATTAGAAACTCACCGCTAATAGATACCGATATAGATTTAGAGCGAAATAAATCATCGTGCAGGGATATTGAGTTATGAACTATTTACTCGATACCAATGCCATTTCTGAACTAAAACGCCCTAAACCCAATGAAAATGTGACTGTCTGGTTTTCTAAAGTGAAAAAAGAAAATCTGTATTTAAGCGTTTTAACATTAGGCGAAATTCGTAAAGGCGTTGATAAATTAGCCGACGGCGAAAAAAAGCAAAAGCTTTCCATTTGGTTAGAAAAAGAAATTCCTGCTTGGTTTGGAGAACGCTTATTAACAATTGATGCTGAAGTTGCCGATTATTGGGGAAAATTACAGGCGCAATCTAAAAATCCGCTTCCTGCCATTGATAGTTTATTGGCAGCAACGGCACTCGCTCACAACTTATCCTTAGTCACCCGCAATGTAGGTGATTTTCGACCAATGGGTGTGCCAATCATCAATCCTTGGGAAGAATTCTAAAAGCAAGCTGGCAGAATTGGAGAAAACAAAATGACCAAAGTTGAAATTGAAAAGGGTAAAAAGCGTCCAAAACTTTCCATTTGCACTAGTGGAATATTTAATTCTGGCTTCTGATATTCAATAAGTAATTTAGCAAAAGTTTTTAGGTGTAAAATTT
>CAIQWF010000218.1 GCA_903875455.1 uncultured Pseudomonadota bacterium | reverse complement strand
GTTGTTATTACCAGAAGCGCTACTTCCTGAACTACTTCCTGAACTACTTCCTGAACTACTTCCTGAACTACTTCCTGAACTACTTCCTGAACTACTTCCTGAACTACTTCCTGAACTACTTCTGAGAGCCGGTGTAGCATAAGCCTGTGCAAGTCTCATGGCAATATCCATATTAACCAGATTAGAAACCTGTCCTGCCAGAACAATTCGACCCTGAACGTTACTCACCTTGATACTTTCGTTAGGCAACAACTGATATAGCTTCTTTTTTAAAGCCTCAAGATTTTGAGTCACTTCAATCGTTATGGTTCTGCTGAGATTATTTTTTTTATCCAGCAGCACAATATTGGTAATGCCTAATGTTGACATACCCCGAATCAAAAGCTTTCCATCTCCCAGTTGTTCAATAAAGGCAATGTTCGGATCGGAAGCTGCAACTACTTTTTCACCTTTTTTCAAATTAAACAGTCGGGTACTACTGGCTGGAATTTGAAAAGTACTTTGACTAGTGCTGCTGACCTTGTGCTTTGATGCTGCCTGGGCGACATGGCTTAAACAGTTAGCGGACAAAAGCAGAGATAGCGAAAAGGAACAGGCAAGCAGTTTTTTCATTTTATCAGACTCTCTATTTTTATAGGTCTTGGCAAACACATAATTAGTATCCATTAGCGACCTCCCTTTCCTTTTCAAGCTGCTCTTTTTCCTTCTCTGGCATGACTTGACTGCTAGGCCAAGGAACTATAGTCAAACGCTTTGGTAAGGGGCTTGTCCCCACTACCTTGAATGACTGTTGAGGTTGATTTTTATCTTCTTCACCGGATGTGTCAACTAACTCAGAAGCTAATTTTTTATCATCTAACGGATTTCTTAAGGCAAATTGCAGCTGTCCATTGCGTATCCCTTTCACCAAAATTCTTGAGTCTTCAGGGCTAACCTCCAATGTTAATGCTCTGACCACAGCAGGTTTATCCTGTTGGGTAGAGGCAATTTGGTCAATAGCCAGCACTTTAATGTTTGACAACAGCAGATAAGAACGTCCGGTTTTGTTATCCGAAGCAATAATATCAACTTTATTGCCCGGTGCAATAAATCCTGCCACCCCTGCGACATCATCCACCCTGACGCTCACCGCCCTCATGCCGTCAGCAATCAAAGCAGACAAGGTGGTTCCTGCCAAATGGTCTTTTACTTGCGGCTCCAGCAAGACTTCTTCAGCAACAAAGGCCCGTTGCGCTATCTTGCCAATTACCAACTTTTGATCAGTAAAAGCGCCTTTGGGAATATGATCTTTAGGCCAGGGCAGCATTTTTATGTGATTCGTATCTATTTTGTCGCCATAAGGAATATCAAGGGCGACCGCAACTATCGGCACTGTATTTTCCCCAGTGTTGGCAGGACTCATACTGTCTACCCATTTTTTTGCAATCCAGGCAGCCGCACCTGCCAAAACAAGAGCCAAGGCCAGCATGATTAAAAAGCGGTTGTTGTTCATGAATCTACCTTTGCAAAATCCAAGTTAATAAAATACGTATCCCACGCCGTGTGCAGCCTGTTTGAAGTTGCAATCTTTGCCTCTCCGCTATATTGACACTGGTCACTGACCAAGCCCAATAAATCTCTGGGCTGACAGGGCAACAGGGGCCGCATCTCACGCCTGTAGCGTGCTAACAACTCATCTAACAGTTGTTCAGTATATTCGATATTTAATTCTTTTGCGTACAAATCCCATATTTCCCTGTACTCAGCTTCATTTAGCGGCGCAAATTTTATTTTATAGCCGATACGACGCAAAAACGCCTCATCCATTAAATCGGCCGGATTAATATTAGCAGAAAAAAGCAGGATCACATCAAATGGCACTTGCAGCCGCTTGCCGGTATCGAGACTCAGATAGTCATGTTTTTCTTCTAAAGGCACAATCCAGCGGTTAAACAAATCAACCGGTGAAACCCGTTGCCTACCCAAATCGTCAATGATATACATACCATTGTTGGCTTTTAATTGCAAGGGAGCCTGTGACAGGCGGGCAGTCCTGTCATGCTCTATCTCCAGCATGTCCAGCGTCAGCTCACCGCCACTCACCGCCACAGGACGGGCACATTTGATAAAGCGGGGGTCATATCCTGCGGTCAGGTTTACATTTAAATTATCGTTGATTTCATTTACAGTATGATGAACCAGCGGGTCATAAAACTGCACCACGCTTTCACCCACGCAAATAGCGTAAGGGATAAAAATGGCATCGCCCAGCAAACGGGTTAATTTTTTGCAGATATAGGTTTTTCCGGTTCCGGGCAGTCCGTAAATCATGATGGCCCGCCCTGAGTGCATGGCTGGCCCAAGCTGATCAAGCACAGATTCTTTTACAGTAACTCCCTGAAAGGCTGTCAAAACATCATTACGGGTCAGCTTGCAGTTTTGCACTGACTGCGCCAGAACCACTTTTTTGTATTGTTCAACCGGCACTGGAGCGGGGCCTGTGTAGCCACTGCGCGAAAGAGCGGTTAACGCTTCAATGTGGCCTTTATCGGTGAGGTTATAGCGTTCACCGGTACTGCCATGAACTGGGGCCAGCACTTCGACATAGTTTTTTTTCCTAAGAATGTCTAGGCCTGGCTCTAAAATGGAGCCGCTTAAGGCGATTTGTTTGGAGAGTTGCTGTAAATCAGCAAGGCCATGAACATGCAAATGCTTGCAAATCAAATCAATTAAAAAATGAAGTGTCAAGCCAGCTTCTTCAAGGCTGCGTGGGCGCGGAACAACTGAACGCTGATTTAAGTCCATATTGATGTGCGAGTTTATTTAATGAAAAACTAAAACACCGAAAGCTTTTCAGCCTTCGGTGTCATCATTAGCCAAAAGATCCTGCGTAGCTTAGCCTGGCATTTGCGCTGCTGCATCATTAAATGTTGTGCTAACGTTCTGCCCCAACAGTGTCACTGCACCAATAGCAACGATAGCAATTAACGCTACCATAATGGCATACTCAACCATCGTAGCCCCACGTTCTTTTTTACTAATGTGCATTTCTTTTTTGGTAATAATGTTCATAATTTTATCTCCAACTTTAAGGTTCTAGGAGAGCCAAGTGTACACAAAAAATGTTTTTATAGATAGAGCAGAAGAGCTAGAAATTCCATTGTTTCGCAGCTTTACATATCGAACCCAAGTTACTCTAACAAAAACTAGCCGCCTGTCGGATAGCTCGCTGCTGATCCGCCAAAAAGTGCATTAGTTTTATTTCCTAAAACGCCTACCACTACAATACAAATCACAGCAATCAAGCTCGCCATTATTATATACTCGACCATCGTTGCGCCATTTTGGAATTTAATGGACGCTAGTTTTGCGTTAGTTTTCATAACCCTAAACCTCATATATCTCTAAATCGAAAGAATATACAGCAAAAAAATCATTAAAGATAGGGTTTAGAAAATACAGGAAATCCATACGTTTTAAAGAATTTTTTTTGTTCTGCCAGTGCCTGCTTTTCAGTTTCTTTCAAGTTAATGCGCATTTGTGATGATAATTTAACCGCTTGAGATACATATATAGTAAGCACTTTATCCGAATACAGCCTAACCCAGTTCGGCTGGGTAGCTAGATAGGTATTAATCGGATAAGACGTATAAAAAAATGTCCAGGTGACATGGTATTTGGCAATCATGTCTTCCAGTCTTTTGGAGCTCTCACCTAACTCGATAGCGTCAAAATAGTCTTTCATGAATTTGTCACCATACATTTCGCTACGTGGATCAATAAAAGTCTGATAGCCTTCGTGAATCAGGAAATCGCCAATACCATAATTATTTAATACATTCCCTAACTTTGACTGTTCAGGTTTCAACACTTGCAATACTTTTTTTGCCTGCTGGATTGATTTCATTTCTATATTTTCCATTTGAGCCAAATAGAAAAATAATCCAGCAAAGCAAATAACGAATATAGTTATGCTCTTATAGGTTTTAGGCAATACCTCATTAAAGTTTATTTCAGACTGAGAATGCCAATGTTTAGCCAGTGGGCTAGCCAAAATTAACGGCGACAGCACCGAGAGTAAATCATTGACATAACGTTGATGTTTTAGCGACAAATGCAGCAGGCCTAATAAAAACACCAACCTGAAAACAGGTAATTTAATCCCTTGCATTAATGTTAAGGTTAAAAAACTGAGTAGCCACAACTCTAACGGCTGGAAGTTATGGAAATCAGGCGAAAGCCATTCACCGATTCGACTGGTGGCATAGCTTTGATTGCTGACCTGAAAAGGTAATAGCCACCCAGCAAAACCATGTGGTGTGGTAGCAGTAGCAAGCAATGCCGCTAAAATAAAAATCATCCAGCTGGAAACTAACTTTTTTCGAGCTTCCGATGTGGCATAAAAAACAGTTTCGGCGGCAAAAAACACACTAAAAGCAATTCCCGCTATAAAACTACCGTGCATATTGACCCAAAGAATCATCAACGGCAGAATATGAAAAGGTGGCCGGCCTTGTTTTTCGCAAGCCTCAATCAGACAAGCCGTCCAATAAGTCATAATGGGGATTGCCAGAATGTGCGGCCTAGGTGAAAAATGAGGAAGCAGAAGCAGATAAGCAAACAAGACAAAAATAAGGCTTTGTACTGTACTAAGGCGTTTTAACAAAAACCATAACACAATCAATATAGTAGTAAATGAACTAAACATGGTTAAGAAAACCAACCCCGCCCAGTTGCCATACTGAAAAACTTTGTAGAGGATTACTTCCGACAACCATTCATGTGAAACCCAGGGGGTATCAGGGTTGGTATGGGAAAAAATTCCGGTGGTCGGAACCTGGTGATGGGCTAAAATCCATTCACCTATCTTGATATGCCAGTAAGCGTCGTCCGCATTACCGCCATAGCGAAGAACACTGACGAAAGGTAAAAATAATAGCACTGCCCATGTTATTAGTTGCAATCTTTGAGTTTCTGATTGAAACATTTTATTTTTAACTCCTAACATTAATAATTAGGCTCAAGTTTACCAAGGGCCTTCATCCTGGCAAATACTTGAGTATCCCGAATGTCATCTTTAGTTTTGACCTCGCGTTTAAAAACTAACCAAGGAGCATCCCAGTAGACAATCTTAAAATGTTTATCCACTAAGAGATTTTCTATTCTTTTTAAATAGTCATCTGGGTGCATTTGAACATAAAATTCTATAGAGTTTTTTGTTGAGTTATTTAACCAAAGAATTACATAATCGCTTTCTGCAAGCTTGTTTGGGAAACGATAAATTTGTTCTCGTTGAGAAAAATGAACTCCAATATTACCTTGTGCAGAAACAGAGTGATTACCAATTAATGCCCTAATTTCATTTTCCCTGTAATCGTACACAGGCATTAATTGCTTTGGTTGCCAGTAATTTTGCGCAAAAGGCAATGGAAATGGAGCCAATAAATAACCTAGAACAACCGTCAAAATGCAAATACATTGAGCTAGTTTTATAGCCGTCAATCGGGGACAATAATTAGAAAATCTCCGACAACCATAGATTGCGGCAACAGTTAAGACGGGAATTATTGTAACTGAGTGGTAGGCATATAAGTATCTAAGCAAAAGTTATCAGGTATTTACTACCAAAGCTTGAAAGCACTTCTAAAACGGATTTTTTCAAATTGTCATAGCTAAAATAGCTCGACAAAGGCAACCACTGATATTTCACATTGCGCCAGAGGATTT
>CAIQWF010000217.1 GCA_903875455.1 uncultured Pseudomonadota bacterium | reverse complement strand
GATTGAACGCATTTCTTGCAACTTTGCGCTAGACCTGAGTTTGATTAAATCCTCGACACATTATGAGGAGCTTTGTAACTTTGGAGTTATAGCTTATTAAAACTGTCCGAACTATTGATGAGTAAAAAAATCTTAATTGTTGATGATGAGCCGCATATTCGGGCTTTACTAGAACAAACTTTAGAAGACCTGGAAGATCAGGATGTGGAGATTTTAACCGCCTGCAATGGTCGTGAAGGCTTGGAAACCATCGAGGAAGAACAGCCCGATTTAGTATTTTTGGACGTGATGATGCCAGAAATGAATGGCTTTCAGGTTTGCCAACAAGTTAAAGCCAACCCCGATTTACAGGATATTTATATCATCATGCTAACTGCAAAAGGTCAGGAATTTGACAAAGAAAAAGGTAAGCAGGTTGGTGCCGATATCTATATGACCAAACCTTTTGATCCTGATGAAATATTGCAAAAGGCAATTGAAGTGTTGCAACTGGAGGATTGATAGGTGCGGTTTATAGTAAATTGAATAGCAACGCCAAAAAGCCAAACACAGCGCTCTTTTTCCCACACCGGAGCAGGCCCCATCGCATATAAAATTAACAGGCATTCATGATTTTTTCCGCGACATTTTGCGACTAAAACCTTTTAACCAGCCTCAACAGTTTGATTTTTCAAATAGGCATTAAAGCGCATATCAGAATTGACAATATGTTTTGCCCAGCGGTCCACAAACTCATTCACATCAGCCGCATCCCAACCGTCAGCATTAATCCTATTTTCCATGCTTATCAGCTTTTCCAGCATTAACAGATGTTCTTTTTCATGGCCTTTATAGCCCTGAAACTCAACCCGTTTCATTAGCGCCTCTTCCGCGCTGAAATGTTCTTTCACATGCTGATGCAACAAATGCAGGTTATGAGCCAAATCTTCCCGGCTATCGGAAACAAGAAGCTGGTCTGCCATCACAAACAAATCTTTATGCTGGTCATCCATTTCCTTGTCATTCATCAGATACTGATCTTGCCAGACAAAATGCGGCATACTACCTAGCGACAATTTGTTAATCACCGCTTGAGAATGGCGATGAATGGCGATATTTTCCGGCGTGGTTTTTTCAGCACAGACTTTATATACAAATGCCCGCCGCGCCGCGTGATAATCATCGTTGCCATAAAAATTTTTATACATGTGGGTTAATTCAAACTGCCGGTAAGCCGCGAGTGGTTTAATGGATTCGTCGAAACAGCGGGTTCTGGCTTTTTTGGCTAAACAACTGCGCAGATTTTCGGGGTCATTAACGTAACCATTGGCTAAATGTTTAACCTGGGCGTAAAAAATCAGATGCTGTTTATCCAGCATTTTGTCGATTAAACCGATACGCCAGGCTTTTTTCGCACTAATCGGCAAACGTTGCTCGGTCAAATCTGTCGCCATTTTCTGACCAACCCGTTTCGGCAGCAAATAAGTCCAGTATTCTGAGCCGTAAAGCTCCCCCATGTTTTTATAATGCGGATTAAAAATCACGCCTTCTCTGGCATAAACCTGATCGCAGGCCAAGGCCAAAATCGCCCCGCCCGCCCCTGCTCCTCCTGCAACGGCGGAAATGGTGACTTTATCCAGCGTGGTGATAATCTGGTAAATCAAATCATCAATCGCATTAATGTTGAGCCAGGATTCATCCGCAGGATTTTGCGCCGCCTCAATATGGTTTAAATGAATGCCGTTTGACCAGCAGTCCTCCCCGCCCATCAACACAATCACATCCACCGGCAAAGTGACAACATGCTGATAAACTGACAGCAACAACTTACACTGCTCGGTACTCATGCCGCCATTGTGAAACGAAAAATACAGATAAGCGACCCGGCCTTCCTGCTCAAACCAGACTTCCTGACAAGGCAGTTGTCGCCCGGGCTGAGTGTAATCAATCTCAATGTATTGCACAGTTTTTCCAAACAGTTTTTTAAACGCTGAATTATTTGCCGTAGCCAAATTCTGCCATAAAAAAGTCGCCGGTAATTTGATGCCATTGCCAGCTTCCGGTTTCAGCTTTAAATGGCCAATCCACACCGCCCCATCCACAGTCGCGCGGCATATTGAATGATTGGCGGTGGCGATAATTTCTCCCGCCTTGCCTTTTAGCGTCGGTTCTTTGTGGGCGTTAAACAGATAACAAGGCGTACCGTCTATTTCATCCAGCAAGCCCGGACTGCCGTCCGCTGCTTGAATCCGCGCCAAAATTTCATCGGTTGTGTGTTTTTTCCAGTCAATCGCTCTATCAACTTGTTTCATTTGCGGCAGCAATTTACCTTTAAATTCAGGATGGTCTGCCAAGGCTTGCGGGCGAAAATCAGGCGCCTGAAAATAGGTTAATGCCTCCCATAAACAATCCACCGCCGCTTGCGTGACTTCGCGGTAAAAAATGCTGCTTTTGGTCGCAGCCCGCATTTTGAAGGTTTTATTTACCCAAATATCCCCGGCATCCATTTCCTCGCGGGCTTCCAGTAACGACACGCCCCATTCCGGTTCGCCGCTTTGAATCGCCCAGTCCAGTGATGACGGCCCTCTATCACCTTTAATGCCGGGATGCACAATCAGACAGGTATAGTTTTGGTAAATTTCTGGCGGTATTTTTTTGGTGAGAAATGGGCAGATAATCAGTTCCGGCTTAAATAAATTCACGCCTTCAATCAATTGCGCCACATCGCCCAGATGCAGCTCAACCGAAACCAGATAACCGGCATCGTCCAGTTCAGTATAAAAACGTTGGGTTAAACCGGAAAAAGCGGTGGAAATTAATAAAATACGCATGATTGTCTCCTGCAAATAAAAATGACTTAGACTTCTGTGGTCTCAATTGCGGAAAAATACTGTTTGATAAGTATCTAAGCAAAAGTTATCAGGTATTTACTACCAAAGCTTGAAAGCACTTCTAAAACGGATTTTTTCAAATTGTCATAGCTAAAATAGCTCGACAAAGGCAACCACTGATATTTCACATTGCGCCAGAGGATTT
>CAIQWF010000216.1 GCA_903875455.1 uncultured Pseudomonadota bacterium | reverse complement strand
ATTTCGCCCTTTTCCTGCTGGGTTGGGTATCTGAACTTGCTTAACTCTGCTCATGCTTTGCAACGTATTAAGCAGTGCTGATAATTCATTCCTGCTCTTATGCCCACTAAATAACGCGCTCACATCCGATTGTGATAACGGGCGAATTGCCAAAGCACTCAGCAACTTTTCTGCATCAGTTCCCGCTTCAAATTCAGCCGGTGAGGAAAAAATAAACTTTACCGATTCATTGCAGAAATTCACCAGATTTTCAGCCGCCATGATGTGCTGTTGCTCGATATGTTCCGAACAGTCCAGCAACGCAAACAACAAACTTAACCGCATAACGTGGGCTTCTGACCGTGAAGTGATGCTACCGATAACGCCGTACTCGTCTTTGCTGATAACGTGATAGCGGACTTTCCAGAACTCCACCGCGTTTTTAGACAGTCTAACCTCTCCCGCTTGGTTGGCGTGTCGGATTGCTTCCGCTAAATCCCCGGCTAACTCGTCCACTATTTCTTGTGGCATTGGCTCAGGAAAGGCTAACTTTTTGGAACGCCGCACACATGCCCATAAGAAGCGATTACTTAGGCCGTTGTGAATGTCGGATTGACTCATCAGGCACTTAAGCTCAAATTGGGTGATATGGGTCAATAAATTGATATGCGGATTGGTGGCTATAACCCGGTTGCTTTTGGTCATCGGTGACAGGTCGCCACCATCCCAAACCCTGCGCAAGGTCGGGCTTAAGGTGTTGCCCTCGCGTTTGCAGTTTTTCAGCATATTGGATAATTCCTCTTCCACCACTAACAGGCGTTTGTCATCAACGCCCGTCCATAGCGGGGCATTGTCGCTGCCTTTGGTTTCTTCGGCTTCGTCTCGTACCTGATAAATTAAGCCCTCAGCGGTGGATAACCCGCCTTGCATGGCTAATTTTTTTCTGTCTGCCGGGTATTTGGCATTGTAAATTTCCTCAGCTCTGCGGATGACGCGCTCGACCGGTTTAAAGCTGGTGCCTTTTCTGGCGCGGCTGCTTGCTCCCACTAACGCGGCAAACAGGCGCGGGTAGTGGCGTGACTCGCCTATCTGCACATATTTATGCCGTCCAATCAGCGCGGCAACGCCGGTTAAGAGGCTGACATAAACCGCCATTGGGTCTGCTTCGCTTTTGTGGCTTGCTGCGGCTGCTACTTCACCGGCTAAACCGTGATAATGTTCATTTTTGAAAGTGGGAAAATCGAACGCCAGCGGCTTGTCGTCCTCGTTTTCTGTGGCGGTGGCGTTGTGCTGCCTTTCGTTGGCGGCCTTTTCGCGGGCGATACGGGCTTTGTAATCTTCCATGCTTTCACCTACTTTGGCCTTTGAATCGCTACCAGATTTAGGCAAACCGCTAATAATTGCGCCTATCTTTTTGGGTGCTGCTTTGGGGAATTTTTCTACAGTGTTCATAATATTTTTTATCGGGTTGATTCCCGGCAATCTACACAAATCGAGTGAAAACAGCTAAAATAGCCTTGTGATTTCTTTGATGTTGAACAGAAAGCCGGGTAATTGTTTCGGGTTACTCGGCTTTTTTATTGCTCGGCTTTTATGGGTTCGACTGAAAAAATACTTTCTGCAAAACCTTCGGCAATCATTAGAGAGCCAGATAATGAAATGACATCGATTGTTGCAGTGTCGTGAATTTTCTTGGTCAAATCGCTTAAGCATCCAATCAGGTGATAAGCTTTTATCAGATTTTGATAATCGGCTTCTGATAAGAAATAGCCAGCATTAGGGGCTTTATTAGTCATGGCACACCTCCAGCAATTTTTCAGAAATGGATAACAGGCGTTTGCAGCGGTCTATGACTTTTTTCAGGCTGTCAGGATGGGGAATTTTTCCGGGGGTAAAAAATAGCGCGGTATTGCTGCCAAAAACAGCAAGGGCGGCCTGTTCAAATTCGTTAAGGTCGTGTAATTGTGGGCATGATTCGCCCGGTAATGATGATGTGTTCATTGCGGTGATTCCTTTGTTTTGAGGATTTAAACCGCTGCTAATGTTTTCCACGACATTGGCGGCGGACTGTATCGGGTGTGGAAATACCGAACAAAGGGACGGCCTACCCGAAGGTAGCCCAATACAGCCCGCCATGACAGAATGTAAACGGACTGATACCGTTTTTAATTTTGATAGGCATAAAAAAACCGCGTGTGATTGCGGCCTTTGATGGCCTTTGTTATTCGGGTTTCCACGCCCGCCTTCCAGATGTGCTGAAAGTGTTTGCATCATAGTTTTAACTCCTGTTTGTTTCAACATAAACCCGCTTAAATTCGCTTTTAAGGCTTCGGGGCTAATAAGGTATAGGTTTTGGCAAAATCGCCTTAAATCGGCTAAATTTGGCGGCAATAAGTGCGCTGTTTCGGAACTGGATAAAATCATTTCAGTTAGCATGGTGGTTCTCTCGTTTCGTCCAGTCGTGTGGACTGGGTTTGTTTATCTCTCAAGGTTCAGTTCATACGCTCTTAAAGCGCTGTCTTCTGCTTGTTGCGTTTTAAATTCCTCTAAAGCCATTTGCGCAAAGTGGGCTATCTGCTGGTTGGATAACTCAAGATT